>CAMBOD010000080.1 GCA_945868985.1 Prosthecobacter debontii
TGCACACCTTAGCAAATAGATGCGCCTCAATACAACCATTGTTCACAATAATCTCGCGCCTGACGCTCTCTGTTTTCGCTTGCCGGAGAGGAAAAGGCACGCGACACGTTGCGCCCACTTTTTCTGACTCGATGGATAAAATCCTGCCGCTGCTCCAACATAATGCACGCACTTCGGTCGCCGACCTAGCAAAGTCGGCGAATCTGAGCGAAGCGGATGTGGCTGCACGCATTGCAAGATTGGAGGAGGACGGTGTCATCCTCGGGTATCAAGCGATTGTGGACCCGCAAAAAGTTGCACGCGATCGTGTGACTGCGGTGATCGAGGTGAAGTTGACGCCCGAGCGTGAAGGCGGCTTTGACAAAATGGCGGAACGCATCGCGCGTTTTCCCGAAGTGCAGGGCTGCTATTTGATGAGCGGCGGCTACGACCTCCTCGTCATCGTGGAAGGGCGCACGCTCAACGAGGTGGCGGGTTTTGTTTCTGAAAAACTGGCGACCATCAAAGGCGTCGTCGGGACGGGCACGCATTTCCGTCTGAAGGCCTACAAGGAAAATGGCGTGGAATTAAAACGCGAAGCAGGTCCTCAAAGGCTCGCAGTCGCACCTTGATTCCCCATGCAATTTCTTTTCTCCATCTACGGAATGAATTCGCGGAGCGCCGACCGAGCTACGCCGTTCGCTCGTCGCCGCGCCGGAGTGTAAAACGTGGAAGTGGGTTCCGCGCGCGGTCTCTGAGTTTCCTCCGCGCCACTCCGTAATCACTCAACTTCAATCCTTTTATACCAAATGAATCTTACCAATCACATCGCATCGCACGTCCGGGGCATTCCGCGCTCAGGCATTCGCGACTTTTTTGAAATCGTCCAGAGCATGCAGGACGTCATCTCGCTCGGCATCGGCGAGCCGGACTTCCACACGCCGTGGCGCATCCGCGAGGCGGCCATCTATTCGCTGGAGCGGGGCCACACAGGCTACACGAGCAATCTCGGCCTGCCAAAACTCCGTGAACGCATCGCGCAATATGTCAGCAAACACTTCCGCGTCGGCTACGATCCGGCCACGGAAATCATCGTCACCGTGGGTGTCAGCGAAGCGATTGACCTCGCATTACGCGCGCTGCTCAACCCAGGCGACGAAGTGCTCTACCACGAGCCGTGCTACGTCAGCTATAGTCCAAGTGTCGTCCTCGCGCACGGCGTCCCGGTAGCCGTGCCCACGCACGCAGCGGATAATTTCCGCATGACCGCCGAGGAACTCGCGAAAAAAATCACACCACGCTCGAAGGTGCTGATGATGAATTTCCCCTGCAACCCGACCGGTGCCACGCAGACGCGCGAGGAGTTGGAGAAAATCGCGCGCATCTGCATTGAGAACAACCTCGTGGTGCTCACGGACGAAATTTACAGCGAACTCACCTACGATGGAGCCACTCATACGAGCATTGCTTCACTGCCTGGGATGCGTGAGCGCACCGTTTTCCTCCACGGTTTTTCAAAGGCGTTTGCGATGACAGGATTCCGCATCGGCTATGCCTGCGCACCGGCACCGCTCACTGAGGCGATGATGCGCGTCCACCAATACGCCATCCTCTGCGCCAACACGATGGCTCAGGACGCCGCCATCGAAGCACTCGAAAGCGGCGACAACGACGTCGCAATGATGCGCAAGGAATACGAAGCACGTCGCAACTTCATCGTGCGCAGCTTCAACGATCTCGGTCTGCCGTGTTTCACGCCGCTCGGCGCGTTCTACGTTTTTCCAGACATCCGCTCCACCGGTCTCACAAGCCGCGAGTTTTCCATGGGCCTTCTGGAGAAAAAGAAAGTGGCCTGCGTTCCCGGCACGGCCTTCGGCGCGAGTGGCGAAGGCCACGTGCGCTGCAGTTACGCGACATCGCTGGAAAAAATCAAAATCGCGATGGCCCGTGTTGCAGAGTTCGTCGCGGAAGTGCGGAAATAAAAGCGCACCGAAACAGTTCCTGCGGCCATGCATCCGCAGAACTATCTACTAACGCTTCAGCGCTTCATTTATCGCATCATTCACCGCTGCTTTCGACGTTTCTACCTGTCCACCAATTTGAATCGAAAATTCCGCCGACTGCGGCGGCTGCTCAACGGAACGTGTCGCATCAACTTCAAAACGCCGGATGGGAACGTATATCTGCGTCGTAGCGTGTTCGAGCCAGACACCTCCATCGCGCACTGCCTTGAGAACCACCCGCAGACGCTCAGTTCCTGCAATCACCGGGAGCACTTCACCCTCCGCAAACGAGCGACCATTGATCGTAGCCAACGCAGGTTTGCCGACCAGCACGCTGGTAACGCTAAAATGCTGGGGTTGAATTTCGAATTTTTTCTTGGCTGTAAGAACCCCCGTTGAAGTAACGCGCGGTTGATACGGATCCGTTGACTTCGATTTATTCCAGCCTATCGGCCAAAACGGAGCTCTTGCTTCGCGACTCAAAGTAAAACTGGAACGATTTTTCAATTTATAGGGTTCCAGCTTAGGCTCAGGAGTTGTCGCTGTCTCGACGGATGCCTTCGCCTCCACGGATGTCTTTTCCTCAATAGCGGGTTTCCCCTCGGCAGGCGTTTTCTTCTCAACAGATGCGGGATCCTCAGCGAGGGCAGGGATGGCAAACAGGATGGCGATGAAAAAAGTCTTCATTGGCGGACTAGATTACTGAGCACGAGATTTGCACGCTGCATCTGTGCCTCGTCGCGCCCTGCTTCAATATCAAGCGACTGGATTTCGAGCAGCATCTCTTCATTTTCCAATTCGGCAATGGCTGCCGCAAACGACATGAAATCTACTCGCGGCAACTCCACTCCCCAGTTCACACGCCGATATCCGACGTAGTCTTTATCCAGTGAGTCGTTGTTCACACGTGCAGTCACCTTATCAATGCCTTTCTTCTTAAAGAATTCGCTCAACCTCGGCGGAAACCAGGCAACAGGCGATCCTTCGGGAATCATCGCCTCAACTTGCTTCACGATACGCATTGCCTCGGGCGACTGGCCCTCAATCGTTGCCACCCTTGCGATTTGTCCGTTGGCCGCCGCTATCTGCGGCTCAAGGCCGTCGGAATTGGTATTGGCTACGTCACGCCCCCGCTGGATCGGTCCAAGCAGGAAATCAAAATAGGAATAAACCACACCGATCATCATTAATGCACCAAGTGCGATTTTTTGCGTCTGATCCTTCGTGAGTTTCATGATTTTGCTTTCCTCCGTGGTGCTGGTGCGGGTGCTTGTTCCTGAACGTAAACAAACGAGATATTGATGCTAAAAACTGCAGTTTGCACCTGCTTGCCATCCAAGAGCGCCTTTTCATTACTCTCATCCAGACTCTTGAAGACAGCCGTGGTATTTTTGTATTTCTGCCCAAGCTTTTCGACAATCGCCGTTCGCAATTCTTCCGCCACGGCACGCGGCTCCACACCAGCGGCAAGACCATCAATGAGCATACGGCAGGTGCGCGGTGCGTCCTGAGTGACGTCCGCCCCAAGTCTGGTGATCTGCACATTTTTCGGAACGGTGCTCGCCACCAACTCAAAGACAGGGGCCCAATAAAAACGCCCCTCTATCCGCTTATTGAGTCGCTCGGCGAGAACGATTTCCTTGTTCAGTCCATCCTCTCGCGCCTTGGCTTCCTTCGAGAGCGGGATAAGGCGCTCAAATTCCTTTTGCTTGATTTCGTAGGCAGCAACCGCCGAGCGCTTCTGGGCAAGTTCGACAAAGTAATAACTGGCCAGACCGATGGCGATGACGATCAAACCAAGGAGAGATATCTTCAGCGGATCATATTGCTGATGCTTTTTCGCCAGCAGGACTTCATGAAAAAGTTCGATTTTAAGTGCCATGACTTAAGTGTTGAAAAGTTGAACGGCTGCTCCGCAGGCAACACTGTAATCAAAGACATCCTCAGTAAGACGTGAACGTTTGGACGCAGGGACGTTGACCTCGCAGCGGTCGAGAGCATTCCACGCAAGGCAGGGCATCCTTAGTTCCTCCCCGAGCACGCGCAGCACCGTTTTGTTTTTAGCAAGTCCGCCTGAAACCCAGATTTGGCCGATGGTTTCCTCGCGACGTCCCTCGACAAATCCAATCGAGCTGCCGATTTCACGGGTGAAAGCCATGAGCGCCATACGTGCATTTTCGACGATGATTTCGTCCTCCTGCTCAAGCGCCTTAAAAACAACGCTCGTGCTTTCGCCACTAAGGCTGCAAAGCGTTTCCAGTAGTGTCTTGCCTCCGAAATCAATGTTTCGGATGAGCACAAGTTCGCGCTTCACACCAATCATCATCGTCGAGCTGGTGTGCCCCAGATCGAGAAGAAAAAAAGCCTGATTGTTGAACACGTCCGGTTGAGCAAACTCGAATGCATTGAATACACTCACAGACGCGAGTTGCAGCGATGCAACATCCTTAAATTTGCCATTTTCAAGAGCCTCGCTCATCCCACTAACATAAACACGAGGCAGCCCTGCTACGAGGTATCGCTTCTGCCCACCGTGTGTAGCAGCAGCGGCTCCGGTGGTTGGAATAAGGTCACAGTCCAGCACGAAGTCCCGGCAGTCTTGATTGAGCAATGCCATGCCATTCAAACGCAACGCATCGCGAAGTATTTCAGTCGGTGTTTCGGGTTGCTCGATGATCCTCAAGAAGGCATCCGGTGTCGTGATAGCGACTGCGCACGCCTTGGAACCTCCCCCCATTTGTTTAACGAGTGATTTGATCTGCTTTACGATTTCATCGGGTGTCCGCTCGACAGACTCATCGAATACGTGTGAAGCGAAATTGCTGACAACGAATCTGCTGTCGCCTTTTTTTTGCAGCAGAACGGATTTCAGCGAATATCGTCCTACGTCCACACCGACGACTGATTTGAGTGTCTTTGACATTTGTGAATTTGAGAAAAGCAGAGCGTGTGCCGTATCTTTTTTTGATTCACAGAAAATTCTACCGCACCTCCATAAATGACTCCTGCTGGGCTGAGTCAGGCCCACCTCGGGACTGCGCAGGGCGAATATCATCGAGCATGAACGTCAAAACCCAGAATGCTACGGCAGCACCTACCACTATGAACATGATGCTAACGATCTGCATGGTGCGTCGCTTTGAATCCAGCTTTAGACGCCGCTGACGCGAAGCATTCATCTCAGACTCCAGTAATTTCAGGAGTTGTTCTGGTGTCGGCTGGGCTGTTTTGTTTTCATCCATTGTTTTCATTACGAGCGATGATTGGTGCTGACCCACACGAAAAAGCTTATCTCGCGCCTCTTTGCGTATTTCTTTTGTTCCTGCTGCTCGCCGAATTGGTGCGCTCACTGGGCGATGGCTATGCGCACTGGGTGCTCGCTGAACCGCGCTACTGGGTTTTTCCATTACAGACTGCCGTGTGTGCAGTGCTGCTGTGGCGTTTGAGATCGCGATACACATTCGGCCCATTTCGAGGCTTCGGCTTCGCAACGTTTATTGGATTGCTCGCTCTGGCTGTTTGGGTAGCGCCTCAGTGGCTTTTTGGTGCTGCGCCACGCACCGACGGTTTCAATCCCGAGCACTTCGGCTCAAGTAATCCCGCATATTTTTGGAATCTCAGCCTGCGTCTTCTGCGAATGGTCGTGATTGTCCCATTGGTGGAGGAAATTTTCTGGCGTGGCTTTTTGCTGCGCTACCTCGTGAATGAAGATTTCAGCAAGGTTCCCTTTGGCACCTTCACTTGGCGCTCATTCAGCATTACCAGTGTCGCATTTTGTCTCGAACACCAACTCGCTGACTGGCCCGCCGCGCTGATTACTGGCGCGCTTTTTAACATCGTCGCCTGGCGCACGCGCAACCTCGCTGCATGTGTGCTCACCCACGCCGTCACCAATCTCGCCCTCGCAATCTACATTCTCCAGACACGCCAGTGGGGCTTCTGGTAGCGCTGGCCAGCAACCTGCTTGGCAGAAGGCATGATCAAGAATTCATTTTTTCAAAAGGTATTCCTTACCATGTTCTGGGGATTCGCCGCCGCGTGCGTAGTCCAATTTTATATCCACATGATTTGGCAGGCCAATGAGGACATCAACGGCGAGGCCCATCTCAAGGCTCTCTACGGCGATGCAAAGCAGACAGTGCATCCCGCGCGTCGCTAGCTAAATCTCGCCTACTCACTCGCCAGCCGCCCTCTTCCTGTCGTAGCGTCGCTGGACGCAATGCGCATTGGCCTCGCACAAATCAATCCAGTCGTCGGCGACTTCGCCGGGAACTCCGCGAAAATCCTCGCCGCCTACCGTGATCTTGTCGCGCGCGGCGCGGAAATCGTGCTCACACCCGAACTCGCACTGCCCGGCTACCCGCCGCAGGATCTCCTTTTCAAAAGCCAGTTTGTCGCGCGAAACATCGCGGCTCTCGAAGCACTCCACACACAGACCGGAGACATGCCTCTGCTTGTCGGCTATGTGGACGTGAACACGGGGCATGGCCGCCCCTTTCGCAACGCCGCAGCCATCCTCCAACGCGGACACCCCATTCGCAAAATCTACAAAACGCTCCTCCCGACCTACGACGTCTTCGACGAGTCGCGCTACTTCGAGCCGGCGGAAAGCTGCACGCCGATTGAAATCGCAGGCCACTGCTGCGGCGTCACCATCTGCGAAGACATCTGGAGCCGCGACTATCTCCCGCGCCAGCTCTACAATCGCGACCCTCTCACCGAACTTGTTACGCAAGGCTCAAAAATCATCCTCAATCTCAGCGCATCACCTTTTGAAGTCGGCAAACCTCGCCGCCGTTTCGAAATGCTCAGCGCTCGTGCCCGCGATCACCACATCCCGATTGCTTACTGCAACACCATCGGCGGAAACGACGAACTGATCTTCGACGGCAACTCCTTTGCCATTTCAGAAAATGGCGACTGCCTCACACAACTCGCAGCCTTCCGCACAGAAAACGCGCTCGTAGAAATCCGGGATTCGCAATCCGCAATCCGCAACCCCATTTTTTCCAGCGACGAAACAGATCTCTTCGCCGCCCTCGTCCTCGGCACACGCGACTACTTTGCCAAGTGTGGCTTCAAGAGCGCCGTCCTCGGTCTCAGCGGCGGCATAGACAGCGCAGTCACCGCCGTCATCGCTGCTGAGGCGCTGGGAAAAGAAAACGTCCTAGGCGTCACCATGCCCACGCGCTATTCGAGCGAAGGAAGCATCGGGGACTCCCTCTCCCTCGCAAACGGCATCGGCATTCGCTGCCTCACCATACCCATCGAAAAATCCTTCGCCATTTTCAAAGAACAGATGACTCCGTTCTTCGATGGCAAACCCGAGGACGTGACCGAGGAAAACATGCAGCCCCGACTTCGCGGCATGACGCTGATGGCACTCAGCAACAAATTCGGCCACCTCCTCCTCACCACCGGAAACAAGAGCGAACTCGCAGTCGGCTACTGCACACTCTACGGCGACATGTGCGGCGGCCTCGCCGTCATCAGCGACGTTCCGAAATTGATGATCTACCGCCTCGCACGCTGGTTAAATCGTGACCGCGAAATCATCCCACACAGCACCATCGAAAAACCACCGAGCGCCGAACTCCGTCCGAACCAACGCGACCAGGACACACTCCCGCCCTACGAAATCCTCGACCCCATCCTCGAACTTCTCGTCGAGGAAAACCTAAGCCCCGATGAAATAATCGCCCGTGGCTTTGAACCCGAAACTGTCCGATGGGTAGTGCGAAAAGTCGCGCAAAACGAATACAAGCGCGCACAGGCGGTTCCCGGATTGAAAGTCACCAGCAAGGCATTCGGCGCAGGCCGCAAAATGCCCGTCGCACAACATTTCGCAGAATAAAAACAGCATGGACCTGGCAAAATACCTCACCACCCGCACCGCACTTGTTGACAGCGCACTCGACCGCTTTCTCCCACGCGCCACGACCAAACCCGCAACG
>CAMBOD010000081.1 GCA_945868985.1 Prosthecobacter debontii
TGCCGCAGTCGGAAGCGATCCCTTGAAAACACTGTATGCGACGAGGCAGCGGACGAGTCCCGGCACACAAAGCGCACCATGGATTCGCGCAAGTGATACGGCCCAGGGAACCACGACCAATCTCATGATAGCCCTCGGAACCACCTACATCACCTATGGCGCGACGGGAAACAGCCCCGGTAAGGGCGTCATCCAAACCAATACGGACATTAACTCCTATGCCAGCTATCAGCCGGGTGGCGATAATTCCGGCCCTACGCCCGGCACCAGTTTCAAGGCATTTAACCCGACTATTGAGGGCGCTTTCACCACTGGCGTAGCTGGCTCAGTCCTGGATCTCTATCGCTCGGTTCCCAAAACGGCCAATAATCAGCCCGCCGATTTGGTCGGCACTTTCACCATCGCCAGCGATGGCACGCTTACCTTCACGCCAGCCGTCGCAGGGCCGGGGACGATTGCTTTTAGCGCAGCTACCTATACGCAGCAGGAAAACCGCACGCAGGATGTGGTGAAGACCATCACCGTGAATCGCACAGGCGGTTCCTCCGGCGCTGCGAGCGTCGAAGTCACAATCACAGCAGGCACGGCGACAGTGACCGACGATTACACGGCGACCACACCAGTAACGCTCAATTGGGGGGCTGGGGATTCTGCACCGAAGACTTTCGATGTGACCGTGAAGACCGACGCCTTAGTGGAAAGCGGCGAGACCGTCTTGCTCGCTCTGCAAAACGTCACCGGTGCCACGCTCGGGACGACCACCAGCGCGACGCTCACCATCAGCGACCCGCCACCAGTCGGCTCAGTCGCATTCAGCTCAGCCACGTATTCGCAGACGGAACCTGCCAGCGGAACAGTGGACATGACTGTGACCGTAAACCGCACCGGCGGTTCGGCGGGCGCAATCAGCGTCGAGGCCACCATCACCGCAGACACGGCGACCGTGACGGACGACTATACTGCGACCACGCCCGCCACGCTCAATTGGGCGGACGGTGACAGTGCTGCGAAGACTTTCACCATTACCGTGAAAGCCGACGCAATTACTGAGAGTGCGGAGACCATCAACCTCGCACTGCAAAATGCCACCAATGGCGCAACGATCGTCGGGCAGAGCACCGCAGTCGCAACAATCAATGACCTACCACCAGCCACTGGCACACTTGCATTCAGCTCTGCCACATATTCCCGCGCGGAAAATGCGAGCGGTGATGCTACGATGACCATCACCGTGACCCGCACCGGCGGCTCGGCTGGCGCTGCGAGCACGGAAGTCGCAGTAACACCCGTCACTGCCAGCAATCCAGCCGACTATACTGTGAACACCCCAGTCAACCTGAACTGGCAAGCCGGCGACGCCACATCGAAGACTTTCGACATCACCATTAAGTCCGATGCGCTTCTTGAAAGCGCCGAGACATTCAGCCTCGCACTGCAAAACGCCACGGGAGCAACTCTGAGCGGCCAGACCACCGCCACCGGCACCCTCACCGATGGAACCGTCATCATCCCGCTCGCACAACTCAGCGGCAGCTACAACGGCCTCATCACGCCTGACACCGATCCATTGCTCCACAGCGGTTTGATCAACGTCAAAACCACCTCCAAAGGCACCTTCACCGGCAAAGCCACACTCGGCGGCACCGCACTTACCATCAGCGGCGTTTTCGACGCCAGCACCGGCGCGGCTCGCTTTGGAAAAACGCAGACCCCGACCTTCGAACTCGTAAAGAAAGCCAAGCCCGCCAACATCTCGCTCGGCTTCCTTACACTGAACCTCGACATCACCGGCGGCAACAAAGTCACCGGCACGCTCAAGGATCAGGCGGGCACCACCACATTCGGCACCATCTCCCACGCTGACCGCGCGCTTTACAGCTCCAAGAAAGTCCCCGTCGCGCCATTCATGAAAGTGCCCACCAACATCCTCGATACCACCAAGGAAAAAGGGAAATACACCGCCATCTTCGGAGCCAATGCCGCACCCAATAACGGTGTTGCAAAGGCCGGCTTCGCGCAGGGCGACGGCTACGGAGCAGTCAGCGTCTCCAGCTCCGGCATCGTAAAAGTCATCGGCAAACTCGCAGACGGCAGCGTCATCAACTACTCGAACGCCCTCTCGAAAAACAACGAGTGGCCCGTCTTCATCCAGCTCTACGGCAAAGGCGGCTTCATCACCGGCAACGTCGCCTTTGACCCGGCGCAGACACAGACCGATGCAAAATGCACAGGCATGAGCTGGTTCAAACCGAATACGACTACCTTCAAAAAGCCTCTGAATCCGTATCCGGCTGGCTGGCCGAATGGCATCACCACCGACTTCATCGCCTCGAAGTATTTCGTGCCAACCACGCCCACCGTGAAAAATCCGACTCCTCCAAACCCCGACACCGTCCTCGGTCTCGGCGTCCCCGGAGCGCTTCTCACGACGACGGACAACATCTTCATCACCCTTGCCGACGGCGGCCTGACGACGAACACCTCCAACGACGCCAGCCTCAGCACGAAGAACAAAGTCACCGTCCACGGAGCAACCTCCGGCTCCACCACAGCAACGGGGTTGAAAATCGCCTTCGTCTCCGGAACCGGCGCGATGAGCGGCAGCTTCACGCACCCCGGCACCGGCAAAGCATTGAAATTCGTCGGCGTCGCCTACCAAAAGACCAACACCGCCAGCGGCTACTTCCTCTACTTCCCGCCAAAGACCGCCGCACCTGGCACACCAGCCGAGAGCGGCGCAGTCGGAGTCGCGGAGAAATAGACATCGCGGTCACATGCCTGCCGTTAGTTCGCCAAACAGGAGTAAGTCCGATAAGGCAACAAATGAAAGGCTGGCTAACGCGTTCGGCGAGCAGGAACATTCTAGGCTTGGAGAGGCTACGTTGCCTCCTTTGACCATCCAAAGCGCCCGCTGCCATTTGCATGGCAGGCGGTGCCGCACTTTCGTGGCTGACTGCGCTCTACGCCTCTTTGTCGGGTTTGCTTCCTGCCGCTGTAGAAGTCTTTTCTGTAAAAGCTGATATCGACTCCCCTACAAGAGCGGCGGCGAATGAGGTGAAACAGCTGCGGATGTAGTTCCCGCCAAACCTAAAACCAGTGCCGAATCTTCCGCCTCGCCACATTTTGATGCGTCCGATCCTCCCGTTCGTTTTATATCACAGGGAAATCTGACGTCCTTCGCGATATTTCCCACGGACATGCTTTGACGGTTTGTCATATGCAGCAATATGCACTTTTAGACGAGCCGTAATGGCATTTCTTTGAATCCCACTTTTAAATCAAAAGCCTCTAAACCTTGATTTCATCAGGCTTTCAGGCCGGTTTGAAGTGGTGCCAGAGGGGAGAGTTGAACTCCCGACCAAGGGCTTATGAGTCCCCTGCTCTACCACTGAGCTACCCTGGCATTTATTTTCGGGGTCGCGGAAAATAGCGATCAGCAATCGCGTGGCAAGTGCGTTTTCCATAGTCGGTTCGTAAGGGGATTCAATCGCAGCCCAAATTCACAGAATGCGAACAATAGAAGTGTCTCGCACCAGCCGCGCAATCGCCCCGAAGGCAACCCGCCGCCGCGTCCACCGCGCGATCCGAATCGCCCGCGAAATTAAAGTGCGATCGCACATTGGCGCGAATGCGGCTTACTCCGTTCTGAGAAAATAACTTCCGCCGAAAATAGAGGCAGCAGGCGGCGCGGATTACGCTTCATTTTTCGCCCGTATGAAAACCGCACATTTTCTCCAGATCGCTTTTGTCGGTTTGCTACTTCTCTTCGCTTCGTTGGTGCGAGCGGAAACGGTGTCGCTGGTTTTGATAGATGGCGATATCCGGCAGGGCTGGCCTTCCAATGGCGTCGTCGCATTTCACCGGGAGACGACCGACTTGCCGCTCACGGTAAATTTCACGCTGGGCGGAAACGCGATTGCCGGGACCGACTACACAGTAGCGAACACAGCGACGATTACGATTCCTGCGGGAGATCGCGAGGCGTGGCTGGAGTTTGTTCCGAGCGGCAACGCGATGAGCAAGGCGGTGAAAAGCATCGTCGTTACGCTTGCCGAAAGCGCGGACTACGAGCTGAGCAAATTGAAATCTGAACGCACTGCCTCGCTGTTGCTCACGAAACCTTCCACAAAGCCGTGCGCGAAATCCGCAATTCGTTTATTGAATCAAGCTGCGTTCGGCCCGAATGCGAATTTTGCCAATGTCACGGAGGTGATGAGGAGAGGCTTTGACAAATGGATCACCGATCAAATCAAACGGCCCGTGGGTTTGCAGCAGCCTTATCTCAGCGCGCTGGATAAACGATTGAAGGACGGCGTCTCCTCCGAAATGAAAATGCTCTCGTGGTGGCGGCGTGCGATGTCCACGGCGGACAACGCGGATCCGCTGCGGCAGCGCGTCGGCTTTGCGCTCAGCGAGATCATGGTCATCTCGGATCACGTGGATGATTTGCAAAACAATCCCGTTGGGATGCTGAATTACTACGATGTGCTGCTCAAAAACGCCTTCGGGAATTTCCGCACGCTCCTCTTCGATGTCGCCACGCATCCGTGCATGGGGATTTACCTGAATCACCTCGGAAACGAAAAAGGCGACCCGGAGGCAGGCACCTTTGCGGACGAAAACTTCGCGCGCGAAATCATGCAGCTCTTTGCCATCGGGCTCTGGCAATTGAACGACGACGGCACGCTGAAACTCGACGGCAGCAACAAACCAATCCCGAACTACGGCAACACCGAAATCGAAGGTATGGCGAAGGTAATGACCGGATTCGGATTCGGTGGGCCGAAGGCGAATAACTTTTACGACGCGCCGGAAAATTTCACCGCGCCGATGCGGATGTGGGATGAGTTCCATGATGTCACCGAGAAGCATCTCCTGAATGGACTCACGCTGCCCGCGAGCACCGCGAGCGACCCGGACACCGGCGCGGCGGGCATGGCGGATTTCAATGTGGCGATTGATATGCTTTTCAACCACCCGAGCTGCCCGCCGTTCATCAGCAAGCAGCTCATTCAAAAGCTCGTCACCTCGAATCCCTCGCCAGCTTATGTGGGTCGCGTGACCGCCATTTTCAAAAACAACGGCAGCGGTGTGCGCGGAGATTTGGCGGCAGTCGTCCGCGCCATCCTGCTCGATTCTGAAGCTCGTAACATGCAGATCGCAGCGCAGGCGACTTCCGGCAAAATGAAGGAGCCATACCTGCGCACGGTAAACCTAGCGCGGGCCTTTAATGCAAAGGCGGCGAACGGGCAATTCGACCTCGGTCGCAATCTCGAAGAAGTTCACTTTCAACAGCCACTTTCCTCGCCGACGGTTTTCAATTTCTTCAAACCCGGCTACACGCCTGCTGGCCCTGTGAATGACGCAGGGCTGGTCGCGCCGGAGTTTCAGATTCTCAATGCTGTCACCGCGACCTCGGTGCCGAATTTCTATTACTTCGCCATCGAAAACGGACTCAATCGCTACTACGTGGACCACGAGCGCGAAGTCGTGAAGCTGCACTTTGAAAAAGAAATCGCGCTCGCGCATGACGTGCCCGCTTTGCTCCGCCGGCTGGATCTCCTGCTCACTGGCGGCACGCTTCCGAACGAGCAACATCAGCTCATCCGCGAAACCGTGCAGGCCATGAGCAACACCAACCGGGGCTGGCGCAGCGAGCGCGTGCGAATGGCCGTTTACCTCATCTCCACTTCGCCGGAATTCGGCATCCTCCGCTAAACATCACACCCACCACGACCATGCAAAATCCCATCACACGCCGTCGCTTTCTCGGTCAGGTTAATTGCGCAGCCATCAGCGCGCTCCCCATTCTCAGCACGCTGCTAAATTTGAAACTCGTCAGCAATCTCGCCGCCGCACCTGTGCCAAACGACTACAAGGCTCTCGTCTGCGTGTTCCTTTCGGGCGGTGCGGATACTTTCAATTTCCTCGTCCCGCGAGGCGGTGCGGAATACGCCGAATACGCCACCGTGCGCGGTGGTATCGCTCTCCCGCAGGCGAATCTTTTGCCCATCACTCCGACCGGACTTTCCGGCATCAGTCTCGGTCTTCATCCGGGGCTTACGGGAGTTCAGAGTTTGTTCAACGCGGGAAAGGCAGCGTTCATTGCGAATGTCGGCACGCTCGTCGAGCCGGTCACAAAGGATGACTACGACAACAGTCTTAAACGACTGCCACGCAATCTCTATTCGCACGAAGACCAGATCGAGCAATGGCACACATCCACGCCCGACATCCGTTCCGCGAAAGGCTGGGCCGGACGCGCGGCGGATCTGCTGCAATCCACCAACTCGAACAACAAAGTTTCGATGAACATTTCCCTCGCCGGATCGAACATCTGGCAGAGCGGCGAGAACACACTGGAATACACCA
Source organism: Prosthecobacter debontii (assembly GCA_945868985.1). Lineage (GTDB taxonomy): Bacteria > Verrucomicrobiota > Verrucomicrobiia > Chthoniobacterales > Chthoniobacteraceae > SXWH01. Next base: position 6,373 of record CAMBOD010000081.1, read on the forward strand.
TCAGCACCGACGGCGCAGTTGGCCTCGAAGGCTACGATGCAGCGAATACCGACCTCAGCAGCCTCACCGGACTCCGCACGAAGGCGGTGGATTCGCAGCTCGGATTTAATTACCAGCATCTTCTCAGTCAGGCATTCATATCGAAAAAGGCGGATGCCATTGATGCCTACAAATTCTTCAACGAAGCGACGAACATTGATCTACCGACGAGCGTCACTTTCCCGGACACCTACCTCGGCTCGCAGCTCCGCATGATCGCCCGCACTATCGCCAGTCACGGTGCCCTCGGACACAATCGCCAGACCTTTTTCGTCGAGCGTGGCGGATGGGATACGCACGATGGTGTCATCGCCGCGCACGCGGAAATGGTGCCGGAAATTGATGCCGCCATTAAAGCGTTCTACGACTGCCTCGCCGCGATGGGCCTCCAGGATAAAGTCACGCTCTTCACTGCGTCCGACTTTGGCCGCACGCTCACCACCGACAACGACGGCGCCGACCACGCGTGGGGCGGAAATCAATTTGTCGTCGGCGGCGCTGTGAACGGCAATCGCATCTACGGCAATTACCCGAGCCTCTTCGCTGGCAACCCGCTCGACGTGGATCGCGGACGCCTCATCCCGCAAATCGCCGTGGATACCTTCTTCGCCGAAATGGCCCTGTGGTTTGGCGTCCCGAAATCCGACCTCCCTCTCGTCCTCCCCAACATCGGCAATTTCTACGACATCGCCAGCAGCGGCAAACCCCTCGGCTTTCTCCCGTAGCTGCGCACCAGCGGTCATTGCAACCCGATGAAAAAAACCATCGCCGTCGCCGCACTCGCCGTTGCCGCCGCCGTCTCAGTCTATTTCTACAAACAGTCTGCGCCGCCTCCGACACAGTCCGCTGTTGCGTTGCAGAAAGAAGTGCCGCTTCCGCAAAACGCCATTGCTCCGGAGTCCATCAAGCAGACTGGGTTAACGATAAATCCCGTGCCTGCGCAGAAACCCAGACGCGTCGCCACATCACTTGCTGCAAAGCTCAACGCACCCGACTCCACCGCCGCCGAGGATGTCGTCGTCCTTCACGGAATGTTGCGGCAGTATTTGCGATTTTTGAAAGACAGGCAGGCCCGGCCCATCGGCAACGATTCCGATCTTGCCCGCGTTCTCATCGGCAACAACCCGATGAAACTCGTCATCCTCCCGCCCGATCACCCCGCGCTCGGTGCCGACGGACGCCTCCGCGATCGCTTCGGCACACCCTATTTCATCCACCCGCGCGGCCACCTCGCATTCGAGATCCGCTCCGCAGGCCCCGACCGAAAACTTTTCACCGACGACGACCTCATCGAAAATCCATCCCGCAGCGCCAACGCCACCCAAGTCGCCCACGAAGCTGAAACCCCCGAAGAGTAGATGCGGAAAAAAGCACTGCATCCATGTCGGTTGCCAGAAAAGCAGATGCTCAGTTCTTGGCTCGTCGCGGGTTGCTAAATAGCGTTTGCCTTCGATG
>CAMBOD010000082.1 GCA_945868985.1 Prosthecobacter debontii
TTTGTGAATGCAGGCACCGTGCAGTTTGGTGTCGGCAACATCATTCCAGATACAAGCGCTGTCACCGTCGCCGGTGGCACGCTCGATCTTCAGAGCCACGACGAAACCGTCGGCGCTGTAACAGTCAGCAGCGGCAGCATCATCGGGAATGGCGGCACACTCACCGGCTCCTCATTCGACATCGCCGTCGCTGGCGTCGTCTCATTCTCAAACACCGACGCAATTCGCACAGTGGCCAATGCAACGATTACAAATGCGGGCGCTGTCACTGCATCGGGCACCGGGAGTAATGACGGCATTGACGGTCAGACGAATACCGGCATCAGCGTGACAAATTCCGGCTCCATCCAAGGCGCACGCCACGGCATCACCGGCGGCGACAATACCCTCGGATTGAGCGCCTATACGATTTCGGTGAACAATCAGGCGGCAGGAACGCTCACCGGTAGTAACGGATCGGGCATCAACATGGACGGTGTGAAAAACACCTACGTGGCGACCATTATCAACAGCGGGACCATCACCGGTGCATGGGATGGCGTCAGCGGTTTTGGCGATGGTGACGGTGTGGATGTTGATGGAGTGATCGATCTCACGAACAGCGGCACCATTCGCGGACTCAGTTCATCTGGAAGCGGGAGTCTGCCCGAGGGCCTCGCCTTTGGCGGCGGCACAGTGGTCAATAACTCCACGGGCGTCATCACCGGCGGTGCAATCAATGGCACGGGCATCGAAGGGCACGGCATTCTCGTGGACGACTCCAGCGGTGGCAACGCCATCACCGCCACCACCATCACGAACAGCGGCATCATTCGCGGATACACGGGATACGGCATCAAGATGGTCGGCACCTTCGCCAACACCGTCACCAACAATGCCGGAGGCACCATTCAAGGCGCAGGCACCGACGCGGCGATTCAGAGCGGTGATGGAAATGATATTGTGAACAATAGCGGTGCAATCATCGGCGGAAGCGGCTCGGCAATCGATCTGCAAGGCGGCGATGACACCCTCAACATCACCGGCGGCGCAGCCAGCATCAGCGGCAGCATCAACGGCAGCATCAACGGCGGCAGCGGCACGAATGCACTCGTCATCAGTCCCGGCGCGAGCAACGCCTTCAGCTACACCGGCGCGATTTCCAATTTCAGCACTGTCACCGTCCAGAGCGGCACAGTCACCCTCGGCGGCGCAAATACCTACACTGGCAATACCGTGATTAGCGGTGGCGTTCTTCTCGTAAGCGGCAGCATCAGCGGCAGCGCAGTTACCGTTCAAAATGCAGGCACTCTCGGCACATCGAGTGACCTCACTGGCGGCACCACGGGCAGCGTCACCGTGCAAAACGGCGGCACACTTTCACCCGGCGCGAGCACCGGCCTCATGACCGTCGCCGGAAATCTCGCCGTCGCCAGCGGTGGCATCTTCTTGGTCGAAATCAACGGCACCACCGCAGGCACTGGCTATGATCAATTGAGCGTTACAAACGGCGGCTCAGTGGACTTTAGCGCCAGCCCCACACTCACCCTCGGTGGCAGTTATTTGACCACACCAGCAGTGGCGAACGACCTGTTCTTCATTTTGCTCAATGAGGACAGCGACGCCATCAACGGCACATTCAGCGGCCTCGGTGAAGGCAGCCACGTTTTTGCATCGAATGGTCAAGACTTCATCATCAGCTACCGGGCCGATTTCACGAACACCAACGCTGGCAACTTTGGCACCGCACAAGGAAACGACATCGCCCTCCTCGCCGTCCCCGAGCCCGGTTCCGCCGCCATGCTTCTCGGTGGTCTGGCAATGCTTCTCAGTAAACGCCGTCGTCGCCTTTGAGGAAGAAAACAAGTCAGGACTTGTTCGTATATGAACGAATCAATTCGAAATACGCGGAGGGAACTCGGGCGATTGAGGGAATTGCGTTCAAACGTGGTTTCCGAGGCCGGGAGGTTGTTAAAGCATTGGGAATCTGAAATTGTAGGCACCCCATTCGTCAGCAGTGCGGCAAATCTTGCAGCCTATCTTGTATTTCGGCGTGCGGATTTAAGGGCGGCTCAATCCGCATTGAGCGCACTGGGGGTTTCGTCCTTGGGACGAAGCGAGGCTCACGTGCTGGCGACGCTGGATGCGGTCATCGCCACGCTCGCCGCGATTGCAGGAGAGCCGCAAGACGAATTGCCTGCACGTCCCTCTGCGCGCGATTTTTCCAATGGTTCCCGGATATTGAAGCGAAGGGCGGATGCATTACTCGGTGTCGAAAGAGGACGCCCTATTCCGATCATGGTGACTTTGCCGACATCGGCTGCAACGGATCGGGCATGGGTGCGCAGGTTGGTCGCTGCCGGCACAAACTGTGTGCGAATCAATTGCGCACACGACACTCGCGATGTGTGGAAAAGAATGATTCGCAATGTGCGTTCCGCTGCGAAGGCCGAGGGAAGGACGTGTAAAGTATTGATGGATTTATGCGGCCCTCGTGCACGTATCGAATCCATCCTGCATGAAGAGGAAATGGTGCGCGTGAAGAAGGGCGATTCAATTCTGCTTACAAAAGACCAGCCACGGAAAAGGCCCGGCTATCCATTACAGGCGCACTGCCCGATTGCGGAGGTGTTCACGACATTGAAACCAGGTGCACAGCTTTGGATCAATGAAGGACGGATCGGGGCGCTAGTGGTAAAATGCATCAAGGAAGGATTGGTGCTTCGGGTGACAGACGCGCGTGAAACAGGGGAGAAGTTTCGCGCGGAAATGGCGCTGAATTTTCCAAATGTGGATTTGCAGATATCGCCACTTACTCATCAAGATCTCACCGATCTCGATTTCATCGCCCAGCACGCGGATGTCGTGGGCTACTCGTTTGTGCAGACGCCGGAGGACATCAACCTGATCCTGAATGAACTTGATGAGCGCCGTGCGCGTTTCAAGCGAAAGCAAAAGCTGGGGCTGATCGCAAAGATTGAGACTGCGCAGGCCGTTCGCAATCTGCCGGAGATGATCGTGAGGGCGGCTTCGCGTGTGCCGTTTGGTGTGATGATCGCACGCGGTGACCTCGCCATAGAAGTGGGATTCCTTCGAATCGCGGAACTTCAGGAGGAAATCATGTGGATTTGTGAGGCGGCGCAGGTTCCGGTGATCTGGGCGACTCAGGTGCTGGAGTCATTTGCAAAAAAGGGATTGCCCACACGCGCGGAGGTGACGGATGCGGCGATGTCGGTGCGTTCGGAGTGCGTGATGTTGAACAAGGGGCCGTTTGTCATCGACGCCGTTGGTATTTTGGACAAATTGCTCCGACAGATGGCGGCGCATCACACGAAGAAGACATCAAGACTCCGTGCGCTCCAGTCTTGGGAACACCTTTTTTGGCAATGACCTTGTTTCGACAACGCTATGTCTGAATTTCTAGCCAAACAGCCTGTTGCTTACGCCATGCTGATTTTGGCGGGTGTTGTTGTCTCCGGGCTGGCACTCGGAAAGGTGAAAATAAGGGGAGTCGGACTAGGAGTGGCCGGAGTGCTCTTTTCGGGAATTCTTTTCGGCCATTTCCGCATGACACTACCAGCGGAGACGCTCGGTTTTGTGCGGGACTTCGGCCTGATCCTTTTCGTTTATACCATCGGCCTGCAAGTGGGACCGGGCTTTGTGACTTCGCTGCGAAAACAGGGACTGCCTTTGAATGCGCTCGCAATCGGTGTCGTTTTGCTTGGAGCCCTGCTGACAATCATCAGCTCTCGATTGCTACAAATTGATATGGCTGCGGCTGTGGGGATATTTTCCGGCGCGACGACTAATACGCCCTCGCTCGGTGCTGCGCAGGAGGCGCTGAAACAGTTGCCGGGAATTGATTTGGCGAGGGTGAGCCTCCCGGCGCTGGGCTATGCAGTGGCGTATCCTTTTGGAATTGTGGGTATCATTCTCGCAATGGTGATCGTGCGGACGATTGCGCGCATCAATCCAGTCGAGGAGGTTGCCGCGTTTGAAAAGGAGCAAAACGGGGAAAGTGAGCCGCCCGGGCGAATGAACATCCGCGTGCGAAATACGAATCTGAACGGACTGAAACTTCACGAGATTCCAAGCAAGGAAGCGCTGGGTGTCGTCATTTCCCGGATCAAATATCTGGGCGAAACGGATGTGAGCGTCGCCAACGCTGAAACGGTTCTGCACGTAGGCGACATCTTGCTTGCGGTAGGCTCGCCTAAGAGCCTGCACGAACTTTGTCTGATCGTGGGAGCCGAGAGTCCGAAGGACCTGATGGAAACACCGGGACCGGTGAGTTCCGAGCGCTTCGTGGTGACGCGGAAGGATATCCTCGGGAAAACAATCCGGGAGATGGAGTTGACACAGCGTTACGGTGTGACGGTGACTCGGGTGATCCGTGCGGACGTGGAGATGACTGCGATCCCGACGTTGCGGCTGCAGTTTGGCGACAAGCTGAATGTCGTAGGAAAGGCCGCGGACATCGCAATGCTTGCACCCTTGCTCGGTAATTCGGTGAAAGACATGAATCACACGAACATCATCGCCATGTTCATCGGCATCGGCTTAGGCGTGCTGGTCGGGCTTTATCCATTTTCGTTTGGAAGTATGCCGATGCCTGTGCGCCTCGGATTGGCGGGAGGCCCGCTCATCGTTGCGATATTGCTGAGCCGAGTGAGGCGACTTGGGACGATGATTTGGTATATGCCGCTGAATGCAAATCTGGCGCTGCGCGAGTTGGGCATCACGCTCTTCCTCGCCTGCGCGGGGCTGAAGGCAGGGGAGCATTTTATGGATGTACTTCTCACAACTCAGGGTTTCCAATGGATGACTTGCGGTGCAGTGATCACTTTGCTTCCGCTGCTGCTCGCAGCGTGGGTCGGGCGCATTTTCATGAAAATGAATTTCGTCACTATATGCGGTATGCTTTCCGGCAGTATGACTGACCCGCCTGCTCTGGCCTTCGCCAACGCGGTCAATAACTCGGACGCGCCTTCCGTCGCCTATGCCACCGTGTATCCGCTGACGATGCTGCTGCGAATCCTTGTGGCCCAGTTGCTCATCGTATTTTTCGCGAACTGATTGCGGCTGGCTGTTTCAGCGAATTCACCGGAATCGTGATTTGGTGAATAGTGAGCTATGAAATCGTCACAACGAAAGTCGCTGACTACTTTCGCTCGGCGCATAGTGAGCATGTGAGCCAGCCCGCGCAGAGAATTCCGATGTAGTTTGCGGTGAGGTCGAGGAGGTCGAAGCTGCGGCTCGGTATCCAGATTTGCGAGCATTCCTCGATGGTCATCACTACCGCGACGATGAGGCCGCCGAGTTGCACGCGGCAGCACTTCAGCGGGACGGTGCGTGCGCGCAGCGCGTAGTTGAGCGTGAAGGCAAGTGTGAGCATCCCCAGAGCATGAGCGACCTTGTCGCTCCCCGGATGCCGTCCGACGAAATCAAAAAGGGGGCGAGCAATTGAAAGATTTGCGCACGTGATGATTGTGCCCACGAAGAGCAGCCACAGAACGAATGGAATCCAGCGCTTCAAAACAACTCGCCTTGCGCGGGGCGGGCGGGTTCGGCTTGCGCAGTGGCGACGACGGCAGGTGCTGGCTGGTTTCGTGCGGCTTCGGCTTTTACCTCGGCAAGGAGTCCTTTGAATTCGCATGTCTCCAGAGCGGCGATGAGCTCGGTATAGCGCGGAGTGATTTGGAGAGCGTCGAGCGGGGCGGGGAGGTGGAGGTCGTCGTCGAGGCGCACCATCTCGCGGTTTTGCGCGATTTGAGTGAGAGCAGCGCGGAGTTTTCCGCGGGTGCGTTCGCTTTTCACCGTGTCGAGATTTGCGAGCAGTGTATCCAGGCTACCGTGCTCGGTGATGAGCGTGGCGGCGGTTTTGGGGCCGATGCCATCAACGCCGGGGATGTTGTCCACGCTGTCGCCGATGAGCGCGAGCACCTCGCCGATTTGCTTCGGCGGGACGCCCCATTTTTCGCGCACCTTGTCCGCGCCGAGCAGTGCGAACGTATCCGTGGGCGCTGCGAGGTCGGTCTTGTTCGTGGAATAGACGTGGCACTTTTCGTCCACGAGCTGGAATAGGTCCTTGTCGTTTGTGGCGATTACCACGGCGTCGCCTCGTGCACGTGCAGCGACGGCGTATGCCGCGATGAGATCGTCGGCCTCAGTGTCCGGCACACCGATACTGGCGATACCGAGCAGCGGCGTGATTTCACGGATGAATGAAATCTGCGGGCGCATCTCCACGGGCATCTCTGTGCGTGTCGCCTTGTATTCCGGCTGAAGCTCCGTGCGGCGTTTTGGCAGTCCTTCGTCCCACAGCACCACTGCGAGATCAGGCGAGAGGTCCTTCAACATCCGGCGCACTGTTTTCACAAAACCATAGATGGCATTTGTGGGCTCGCCGCGCGAATTGCTCAGTTCGCGGATCGCGAAAAAGGAGCGATAAACGTAGTAGTTACCATCAATGAGGAGCAGTCGCATCCGGCGAGTAATCCGCAAACAGCGTGCGGTGACGAGACTTCACTGCGGGGAACTTATCCAAACCAAACGCCTGCTCGCGGAACGCAATTCGGTATGTTCCGTGGCTGCGACTTTAAACGGCGGCAACTTTATCTCGCCGCCTTTTCTTCCTCCTCACCTTCGGGAAAAACTCCTCGGCCACCATGAAGCCCACACACTTCTTCGCGCCGCAGAGGCAGGGATGGTCTTCGTGCTCATCGAAGCCGTAGCTGTAGTTGTAAGTGATTTCCTCGCCCGGCTTGATGCTTTTGAGCGCAAGAATCCAAACTTGGTCACCAAAAATTTCTACGTAGGCATTCGGTTCGCAACTGTGGTTCAGGTATCTCGCCGGGTTCCAGTCTACCTTGCCGTCAATGTCGGCTTCATCGTCGAGGGTGAAGATGTAGCGGTTGTCCTCCTCCAGCCGCCGCGCCGATTCCGCCTTCGTAATTCTCTCGCCGACATACTCAATGAGCGGCGTGTCCTTCTTGATTTTGCATCGCGCAAAACCGCCCATTCCGTGAATCCCCGAGTCGCGAAACTCGATCATTTCCTTCGCTTGTTCGGGCGAAGGTTCCGCTGATTTCTTTCTAGTCATGGTTTTTAGTCTGCAAAATTCATCACGAGAGTCATACGCAAACCCAGTGCGCTGACGAGTCCTCAGTGCGGGAAAATAGATTGGCTTCATCGTGGTAATGCGACTGACTTCACGCGCTATGAAAACGCTCATCGTCACCGCCCTCACCCTCGCCTTCACATTCACCACTCTTGCTGCCGAAAAGCAGAAGGCTGCGAAAGGCAAGCTCACCTCCATTCAAGGAATCGCCGAGGCCACCGAGAAAAAACTCAACACCGCTGGTGTGGCCAGTGTGGATGAACTACTGGAAAAAGGCGCTACACCAAAAGGACGCGAAGAATTGGCGGCGAAGAGCGGGCTCGGTGCCGCGCAAATTCTAAAATTCGTCAATTACGCCGATCTTTTCCGCATCAGCGGCATCGCCGGGCAGACCGCCGAGCTGCTCGAAGCCGCCGGAGTCAACACCGTCGCCGAACTCTCACAACGCAACGCCGCCAATCTCTCCACCAAACTCAAAGAAGTGAACGATGCCAAAAAACTGACCGGTAAAGTGCCCACGGAGAAACAAGTCAGCGCATGGATCGAGTCCGCGAAGCAACTACCCAGGGTCGTGACCTACTAATGGAGCCCCTTTCTAGTGAAACGTGTAAGGCCGAGCAAGTAATTTTCTGTAAAAGAGGCGAGTGTCAGACGGAAGGCGGGATGGATTGATGCATGTTGAGGTAAGTTTTTGAAGATTCCCAATCGTCGGAAGTTTCTGCGAGGAGAGCGGAGACGAGACGGAGGAGGGA
>CAMBOD010000083.1 GCA_945868985.1 Prosthecobacter debontii
CGACGATTCTACATCAGTTGGGACTCGATTCCCGCACACTGGAAATTCCCGGACGCAAACGACTGGAGATCGATCACGGCAGGCCGATCACCGAGATCATCGCGTAAGCCGCAGTGTTTGCGGCTTGTTTGAAAAACGAGCGGAAATGAAGCGGACACTCGCCTGACATTTAGAAGGATGTGTGTAGTGAAAAAAGACCTACGGGCGGCAACCAGTCGGTCTCTATTTGCTTCGGCATCTGCATCTGGTTCTGGAAAGAACGCAGCCCCGGCAACACAGACATCTTCCGCAGAGACTGATCTAAACCACCATCAAAACCGGCGCGCCGCGAAGAACCAATCGCTCCCTGTTTCCATTTTTGGAAGCAGGAAGCCATGAAAACAGGAAGGACACGTTTGACAGCGGTTCATGGCTTCGTGGCTTCCTGCTTAAAAATTTGCTGTGGCCGGGCTGCGTCTCTCGCGCGCATTTTACCGAAAGCCGTGCTTGTCGGCGGGGGATGTGTCCGCTAGGTTGCGCGCCCTTTTCCACAAGTCTATGAGCAAGAAAACCACATCCAAGCCTGCCAAGAAAGCCGCTGCGCCCGCTGCGAAGCGAAATGAACTCGGCAAGGTCATGACGGGGGCGGACATCCTCGTGGAGGCGCTGGAGCGCGAGGGTGTGGATACGATTTTCGCCTACCCGGGCGGTGCGAGCATGGCGATGCATCAGGCGCTGACGCGCTCGAAAAAGATCCGCACGATTCTGCCGCGTCATGAGCAGGGCGGTGTCTTCGCGGCGCAGGGCTATGCACGCGTGAAGGGCTGCGCGGGTGTGGTGATGGCGACTTCCGGCCCCGGTGCGATGAATCTCGTGACGGGCATCGCGGACGCTTTTCTCGACTCGACGCCGCTCGTGGCAATCACCGGGCAGGTGCCGCAGCACATGATCGGCAAAGGCGCGTTTCAGGAGACGGATGTGTTCGGCGTGACTGCGCCGATCGTGAAGCACAATTATCTCGTGACGGACATCCACGACCTGCCGCGCATCGTTAAGGAAGCTTTCCACATCGCGCAGACGGGACGCCCCGGCCCGGTGCTCATTGATATTCCGAAGAACATCCAGATGGGCAGTGCGCAGCCCGTGTGGCCGAAGGAGATCAAGCTGCGCGGCTACAATCCCGATGTGCGCGTGGGCGATGCGGAGTTGAATGAATTGATCGGGCTGATTCGCGGTGCGAAAAAGCCGATGCTCTACGTGGGCGGCGGCATCATCAGCGGCGAGGCGCACGCGGAACTGCTGGAGTTTGCAGAGCGCGCGCAGATTCCCGTGGCGTCCACGCTCATGGGCGTGGGCTGCTTCCCCGAGACGCATCCGCTTTCGCTGAAATGGTTCGGCATGCACGGCACCGTCGCGGGCAACAACGCGGTGAACGAGGCCGACCTGCTGCTGGCGTTCGGCGTGCGTTTCGATGATCGCATCACGGGAAAACTGGAGGCGTTCTGCGCGCACGGCACCATCGTGCATCTCGAAATAGACAACTCCGAGATCAACAAGAACAAGGTGGTGAAACTGCCGATGCTCGGCGACGTGAAGGACGCGCTCATCCGCGCCAACGCGATGCTCGCCAAGGCCGGCTATGCGCGTGTGAAAAACGGCGCGTTCACGCTTTACGCCCCGTGGCGCGCACAGATCGAGCAGTGGAAAAAAGACTTCCCATTTTACTACGAGGACACGGCGGACGCCATCCAGCCGCAGTATGTCATCGAGCAGCTTTACAAGATGACGAAGGGTCAGGCGATCATCACGACCGGCGTCGGCCAGCACCAGATGTGGGCGGCGCAGTTCTATCATTTCGACAAGCCGCGCACGCTCATCAGCAGCCTCGGCCTCGGCTCGATGGGCTACGGCTACCCGAGCGCCATCGGCGCGAAAGTCGCTGCGCCAAACAAAGAGGTCATTGATATTGATGGCGACGGTTCCTTCGTGATGAACATTCAGGAGCTCGCCTGCGCGCACGTCGAGGGCATCGCGGCAAAAGCGCTCGTGCTGAACAATCTTCACCTCGGCATGGTGGTGCAGTGGGAGGATCGCTTCTTCAAGTCAAACCGCGGCCACACATTCCTCGGCACCTTCCACGACGAGAAACACGAGCAGCCGAACATGAACAAAATCTACCCGGATTTTCAAAAAATCTGCGAAGGCTTTGGCATCCCGAGCAAGCGCGTGTCGCACAAAAAGGATCTCGCCGCAGCGATGGAGTGGTTCCTCGCGCAGAAGACCGCGTGCCTGCTCGAAGTGATGGTGCCGTATTCCGAACATGTGCTGCCGATGATTCCCGCAGGCGCGACCTACAAGGACATCATCTACAAGGACACCGAACAGCGCCAGACACTGACGCCCGGATCGGGTCTGTAAAATTTAGACACTTCCCACAAGAAGCGACCGCCACCGTTGGCACCCCGAGCCGGCAGTGGCGGTTGGCTTTTCGGGCAAAGGGCTTGGCGACCACGGGGCGCGTGGACTACACGGTGCGCTCCATGTTTTCACCCAACGCCAACGACAACGCCGCATGACGTGGGATTACCTCATCGTCGGCGCAGGATTCTCCGGCGCGGTGCTGGCGGAAAGGCTCGCCAGCCAGCGCGGCGCGACGTGTCTCGTCATTGACCGCCGCGACCACATCGGCGGCAACGCCTACGACAAACGCGATGCAGCGGGCGTGATCATTCATCCCTACGGCCCTCATTATTTCCGCACGAACAGCGACCGCGTCATCGAGTATCTGAGCCAGTTCACCGCGTGGCATCCGGTCGAATACAAAGTGCTCTCGTGGACGCACGGCCAGCACTGGCAGTTCCCGATCAATTTGAACACGTTCGAGCAACTGCTCGGGCGCGCAAGCACGAGCGAAGAAATGGAGCGCACGCTCGCCGAGTGGCGCGTGCCCATCGCATCGCCGCGCAACAGCGAGGAGGTCATCGTCTCGCAAGTCGGCTGGCGGCTCTACGAGATGTTTTTCAAAAACTACACGCGCAAGCAGTGGCGTCGCGACCCGAGCGAACTCGATCCGAGCGTCTGCGGACGCATCCCCGTGCGCACCAATCGCGACGACCGTTTTTGCGAGGAGAAATTTCAGGCGCTCCCGCGCGACGGCTACGCGGCGATGTTTGCGAAAATCCTGACGCATCCAAAAATCGAAGTGCGTCTGCGCGCCGACTTCCGCGAAGTCCGGCAGCAGGTGCGCTACAAACGGCTCATCTACACCGGCCCCGTGGATGAATATTTCGACCGCTGCGAAGGCGCGCTGCCGTGGCGCTCTCTGCGTTTTGAAACCGAGACGCTCAACGTGGAATTCTCACAGCCCGCGATGCAGGTGAATTTCCCCAACGACCACGACTACACCCGCGTCGTAGAAATGAAGCACGCCACCGGACAAAAACTCCCCGTGACCACCATCGTGCGCGAATTCCCGCAAGACTACGCCCCCGGCCTCGAACCCTACTACCCCATCCCCGCCCCCGACGCCCGCGCCCTCTACGCCAAATACGCCGCCCGCGCCGCCGCAGAGCGCGACGTCACATTCGTCGGACGCCTCGCCACCTATCGCTACTACAACATGGACCAGTGCGTCGCCGCCGCACTCGCAGAGTTTGAAAAACTCGCGCCTTGACCTTCATGGCCGCCTCCTTTCCTTTCGCCCGCCCATGGAACCCGCGCTCGATCTGACCATCGTCATGCCCTGCCTCAACGAGGCCGAGACACTTGTCGCCTGCATCGAAAAAGCGCGCGCGGGAATCGAGGCGGCAGGAGTGACTGGCGAAGTGCTCATCGCCGATAACGGATCTACGGACGGCTCCATCGAACTCGCGGAAAAGCACGGCGCACGCGTCGTGCGCGTGAGTGAAAAAGGCTACGGCAACGCTCTACGCGGCGGCAACGCTCTACGCGGCGGCATCGCGGCAGCGCGCGGGCGCTGGCTGCTCATGGGTGATGCAGACGACAGCTACGACTTTTCACAGGCACCGCGCTTTCTGGAAAAGTTGCGCGCGGGCGACGATCTCGTCATGGGCTGCAGGATGCCGCGCGGCGGAGGCACCATCATGCCCGGAGCGATGCCATGGAAGAACCGTTGGATTGGAAATCCTGTGCTGACTTTCATCGGTAAACTTTTCTTTCGCACACCCGTGCAGGATTTTCACTGCGGACTACGCGCATTTTCCCGCGCCGCGTATGACCGGATGCAACTCCAGACGACCGGCATGGAGTTCGCCAGCGAGATGGTGATGAAGTCCTCCATCCTCGGCATGAAGGCAAGTCAGGTGCCCATCACGCTCCACAAGGATGGCCGCTCGCGTCCTCCGCATTTGAAACCGTGGCGCGATGGCTGGCGGCATCTGCGCTTCATGCTCATCTACTCCCCTCGCTGGCTCTTCCTAATCCCGGGGCTCACGCTCGTCGGGCTGGGCACAATGGTGGCGCTGACAATTTTCCTCGGCACACGCCACATCGGCGCCGTGCAACTGGATGTGGGCACGCTTCTCGTCGCCTGCATGACCGTCATCATCGGCGTGCAACTCACTGCGTTTGCATTTTTTGCAAAAGTTTTCGCCATCGGTGAAAACCTGCTGCCCGACAGCCCGCGCTTTCGCGGCTTATTCCGTCGCTTCACGCTCGAACGCGGCGTCGTCGCCGGCACCTCCCTGCTGCTCGGCGGCACAGGTCTGCTCGGCTGGTCACTGTGGCTGTGGGGATCAGCGGGCTTTGGTCACTTGGATTACGCAGAAAATCTCCGCCGCCTCATCGGTGCGACAACCCTGCTGATCCTCGGCGTGCAGATTATTTTTTCCAGCTTCTTCATGAGCGTGCTCGGTTTGAAAACCACCTCCCGCCGACCGCCTGGAACAGAAAACCTGTAAAGTCGGGCGCGCTTGTCGCTTCATTGCCACCAAGCCCCACCGCCACTTTTTGTTGAGCAGTTACTTTCCCATGTAAAACTTGCACCGCTCTCCGCTTAAAACAGCGTGTAGATGAAGGGCGCTGCACCTGTTGCGCCGAGGATGACGAGCGCACCAACCAGCGCGAGGACGATGAGGATAGGCACGAGCCACCACTTTTTGTTGTGTTTGAGCAGACCGATGATTTCAGCACCAAGGTTCGGTGCTTTTTCGCCGGAGGCTTTTTCAAATTCGTTGGGCTCTTGGGGCTCTTTCATATTTTTAGAATTGGCGGAAGTAGCGTTCGGCTGGCACGTCTTTTTCGGCGTCCTGCCAGTAGGTCTGCGCGGCGGGATCGATGCGGCGCTGCATCGGATCTTTGCCAAAGATGCGCAGCAGCAGCCCGACGGGCGTGACGGTGAGATAATAGACGGCGGCGAGGATGACGTTGCTGACGACGATGCCGATGGAGCATGCGAGGCCATACCAGAAAAGATAGAACGGGAGCGCGAATTGCGGCAGCGCAAAACAGAACAGTCCGAGTAAAACTCCGCACGAGCCGAGCGTGATCGGCCACTCTGCCCACGCGCCGGAATTCCATCGCACGATGCACGAAAGCACTGCGGCCATGATGGGAAAACCGATGACGAGGCTTTTGCCGAAGCTGCGGCGCGCGGCGATGTCGGGCTGCCATTGAACGTCTTTGAAAGGGTTGATCATCGCGGTTTAATCGAGGGTGAAACTGTCCACGTATTTCTGTCGTTCGCTTTCACCGAGCTGTGGCTGCTCGGTTTTGTATAGGACGCAATTTTCCAGCACGAGCACATCCATGTCGCACGCCAGGAAGCAGCGATACGCGTCCTGTGGCGTGCAAACGATGGGCTCGCCGCGAATGTTGAAGCTGGTGTTCACGATGACGCCGCAACCGGTCTGGCGCTTGAATTCGCGGATGAGGCGGTAGTAGCGGCGGTTGCGCTCCTCGCTCGTGGTCTGAACGCGCGCGGAGTAATCCACGTGCGTGATGGCGGGCAATTCGCTGCGCGGGACGTTCACGCGTTTGCGGAGATCGGCATCGTTTTGAAGCTGGCGCTGTTCCTCGGTGAGTGCGGTGCGTTTGCCTTCGCGCACGGGTGCGACGAGGAGCATGTAGGGTGATTCGCGATCCAGCTCGAACCACTCCGCCGCGTCCTCCGCAAGACAGCTCGGCGCGAAGGGGCGGAACGATTCGCGGAATTTGATGCGGAGATTCATCTGCGCCTGCATCGCGGGGCTACGCGGGTCGCCGATGATGCTGCGCGCACCGAGCGCACGCGGGCCAAATTCCATGCGATCCTGAAACCAGCCGACGACTTTCCCCTCCGCCATCGCACGGGCGACGGCTTCGAGCAGCGCAGGCTCCTCCGCGTGGTGGTGATATTTCACGCCCTTGCCATCGAGAAATGCACGGATGTCGGCATCCGCAAACTTCGGCCCTAGCAACGCACCTTGCAGCGAATCCTTTCCATTCGGTTTGCGTGGTGCGCCGAGGAGTTGGTGCGAAACAAAGAGCGCCGCTCCGAGCGCACCTCCCGCATCACCGGCGGCAGCGGGAATCCACACATCGTCAAAAATGCCGGAGCGTAGAAGAATACCGTTGGCCGCGCAGTTGAGCGCGACGCCACCGGCAAGGACGAGATTCTTCGCGCCAGTGAGTTCCTTCGCGTAGCGAGCCATGCGCATTAAGATCTCCTCGGTGACGCGCTGGATGCTCGCCGCTAGATCCATCTCGCGCTGCGTGATTGCACTTTCCGCCGGACGCGGCTCGCCGCCGAACAGCTTGTGAAACTCAGGCCCCGTCATCGTCAGCCCCTGCGCGTAGTTGAAGTAGCGCATGTCCATTCGGAAAGATCCGTCCGCTTTCAGATCGATCAGTTTCTCAAAAATCAGATCCGCATATTTCGGCTCACCGTAGGGCGCGAGGCCCATGAGCTTGTATTCACCGGAGTTCACCTTGAACCCGCAGAAATACGTGACCGCCGAGTAGAGCAGCCCGAGCGAGTGCGGGAAGTGGAGCGTCTTGAGCATCTCGATTTTATTGCCGATGCCGATGCCGATGCTCGCCGTGTCCCACTCGCCCACGCCATCGAGCGTAAGAATCGCCGCCTCTTCAAACGGTGAAGGAAAAAACGCACAAGCCGCATGGCTCTCATGATGTGGCGTGAAAGCGACGCGCTTTTTGTAAGCCCCGCCAAGTGCCTTTTTGATTTCCTTCGGCAGATGCAGCTTCGTCTTCAACCACTGCGGAATCGCGAGCATGAATGACTGCAATCCCTTTGGTGCATACGCAACATAAGTCTCCAGCAGACGATCAAACTTCAGCAGAGGCTTATCGTAAAAAACCACGTAGTCCACATCCTCCGGCCCAATCCCCGCCTCGCGCAAACAATACTCCACCGCATTCGTCGGAAACCGATGATCATGCTTCACCCGCGAAAACCGCTCCTCCTGCGCCGCAGCAACAATCACCCCATCACGAACCAGCGCCGCAGCGCTGTCGTGGTAGTAAGCAGAGATACCGAGGATGTGGCGGGACATTGATTGAGAAGAGCCAGCAGGCACTCCGCACGCAATGAAAGCAAAAAGACGGCCGAGTCGAAGTGGATGTTAGTTTTGACGGGTATCCAACTTTCCAGAAGTAAATCAATGCGCCCACAAGGCGTGCCAGCCCCTGACACTTCATCCGACGCCTTACTCACTCGCGCCTTGACCTTCATGGCTGGCTCCTTTCCTTTCGCCCGCCCATGGAACCCGCGCCCTCTACGCCAAATACGCCGCCCGCGCCGCCGCCGAGCGCGAAATCACCTTCGCTGGCCACCTCGCCACCTACCGCTACTACAACATGGACCAGTGCGTCGCCGCCGCACTCGCAGAGTTTGA
>CAMBOD010000084.1 GCA_945868985.1 Prosthecobacter debontii
CGTGGTGGATCGTCTCATCGTCAGCAGCGAGCAGATCCAAGTCATCGCCGACCTCCCGTCGCGCGACGTCCTGCTCTCGCAGCTTCTCGGCGTCCTCCAGGCACCTGCGAGCACGCTCGTCCGCCTGCTCAACGAGCCGGCCAGCCAGCTTGCCCGCGTGCTCCAAGCCAAGGCCGATCAAGCACCCGCGGCCCCGGAAGCTCCCGCAGCACCGGCTGCTCAGGAAGAAACACCCGCAGCGTAACCAATTATTTTTTAAGACATGGCAACATCCGAATCCGTCAACACACTCCGCCTGCACGAAAAAGACACAGGCAGCTCCGACGTTCAAATTGCGCTCCTCACCGAGCGTATTAATTACCTCACGGACCATTTCAAGATGCACACGAAGGATCACTCCTCACGTCGCGGCCTTCTCCAGATGGTCGCACGCCGCCGCAGTCTGCTTGATTACCTCAAGCGCACCGCGCCGGATCGCTACAAGGCGATCGTTGAAAAACTGAGCCTGCGCCGTTAATTACTTCGCGTCGCCCCGGTGATGAACCGGGGCGATTTGCTTTCCCCGGTTCGTTAGACAAACGAGCTGCGCCACTGCCGAAACCGGGCGGTAGGAGGCGCGGCAAACAACAACAACACAAGCCAAAGGCACGCCGGCGACATCGGCTGTCTTCCGCGACTTCTCCTTTGTCCTTTGTCCTTTGCCCTCCCGTGTGGAGCGTAAAGGAGAAAGGCACAAGGAAGCAGGGGCGGGAGCAGAAGGATCGAACAGGCGCGCTGGTTGGCATTTTCAAAAAATGAGCAACATATACAACGCAACCGCGCAAATCGGCGCGACCTCCATCACCATCGAAACCGGCAAACTCGCCAAACTCGCCGACGGCGCAGTCACAGTCCGCTGTGGCGAAACCATCGTCCTCGTCACCGCAGTCTCCGCCACCAAAATCAAAGACGGGCAGGACTGGTTCCCGCTTTCCGTCGAATACCGCGAAAAAGCGGCAGCCGTGGGCAAATTCCCCGGCGGTTACTTCAAGCGCGAAGGACGACCCTCCGAGAAGGAAGTCCTCACCGCACGCATGACGGATCGCCCGCTGCGCCCGCTCTTCCCGAAGGGCTACCTCTACGACACGCAGATCGTCGGCACGCTCATGAGCGCGGACGGCCAGAATGATCCCGACATGCTATCCATCAACGGAGCGAGCGCCGCACTCATGGTTTCCGACATCCCGTTCGCGGGTCCTGTTGGCGCCGTGCGCGTCGGTCGTGTGAACGGCCAGTTCGTCGCCAATCCCACGTGGTCCGAGCGCGCGCACAGCGACCTCGACCTCGTCTATGTCGGCACCGAAAACGACGTCATCATGATCGAAGGCGAAGGTAATCAAATCCCCGAGGCTGACTTCATCAAGGCACTCGAATTCGGCCACGCCGAGGCGAAGAAAATCATCGCCGCGCAAAAGGAACTCGCCGCCAAGGTCAACAAAGCCAAACGCGAGATGCCCCTTTTCATCGTGAAGGACGAACTCATGGAAGTCGCCTACGAAGTCGCCGGCTCCCGCATCGAGGCCGCACTTTACCAAAAGAGCAAAGTCGCCCGCGGCAAGGCCGTCGGCGCGCTCAAGGACGAAGTCGCTCTCGCCATCAAGGCAAAGTTCCCGGAGGCCACGCCCTTCGAGGTCAGCCAGGCATTTGACTACCTGCAAAAGAAAGCCTTCCGCGTCGCCATTCTGGATCGCAAGCAACGCTGCGACGGACGTGGCTTCGGCGACCTTCGTCCGCTCAGCGGCGAAGTCGGCCTCCTGCCCCGCTCCCACGGCAGCGCGCTCTTCGCACGCGGCGAAACGCAGGCCCTCTGCCTCGCCACGCTCGCACCCAGCGACGAAGCACAGGATCTCGACGGCTACACCGGCGGCGAAACCACCAAGCGCTTCATTCTGCACTACAACTTCCCGCCATTCAGCGTCGGCGAAACCGGCCGCATGGGCGGAATGAACCGCCGCGAAATCGGCCACGGCGCACTCGCCGAGCGTTCCATCGCGCCCGTCATCCCCGATGCCGCCGACTTCCCATACGCCATCCGCATCAGCAGCGAAGTGTGTGAAAGCAACGGCTCCACCTCGATGGCCTCCGTCTGCGGCGGCGTCCTCGCCCTCATGGATGCAGGCGTTCCGATTAAAACACCCGTCGCCGGCATCAGCGTCGGCCTCGTCACCGAGTTTGAGGGCGACACCCTCAAGCGCTACACCACGCTCGCCGACATCATCGGCAGCGAGGATCACTTCGGCGACATGGACTTCAAGCTTTGCGGCACCCGCGAAGGCGTCACCGGCTTCCAACTCGACCTCAAGCTCCCCGGTGTCTCACACAAGATCATGGTCGAGGCCGTCCATCAGGCCCGCGAACTCCGCATGAAAATCCTCGACGTGATGCACGGCATCATCGCCGCACCGAATAGCGAAATGTCGCCCTACGCACCGCGTATCGAGACCCTCAAAATCAACCCCGACAAAATCGGTCTCCTCATCGGGCCCGGCGGCAAGACCATCAAAGGCATCGTCGCCGAGACAGGTTGCGAAATTAACATCGAAGACGACGGCAGTGTCCACATCTACTCGAACAACCCCGACGGCCTCAACCGCGCCAAACAGATCATCAATGGCATGACCAAGGAGATCTCCATCGGCGAAGTGTATGAAGGCACCGTCGTCACCATCAAGGAATTCGGCGCCTTCGTCGAATTCATGCCTGGAAAAGACGGCCTCGTCCACATAAGCGAACTCGCAGACCGCCGCGTCAACCGCACCGAGGACGTGGTCAAAGTCGGCGAACGCATCTGGGTGAAATGCATCGGCGTGGACGAGCGTGGAAAAGTGAAGCTCTCACGCAAAGCCGCGATGAAAGATCGCGACGAAGCCGCCCAAGCCGCCGCAGGTGGAGCCCCCGCCCCTGCCCCAGCGAGCAACTAAGCGACCGGTAACCATTCAAACAAACCGCCGCACCTCAAAAGGGTGTGGCGGTTTTGTTTTTGAGATAGTCCGCAAGAGGGAAACGACGTGTGGTTTGACATCAGATGCAACCGAAGCCTCGCCGCTTGCCATCACCCTTGCTTTTTGGAAAACATGGAGCGGTGAAAGAAGAACCACCGCAAAAACTAGGTTGGCATTACCTCGGAAATCCCCGCGGGTGGTTGCTCATCGTCCTTCTCGTCATTGGGGGCTACAGCCTATGGCGCGAATACGACTACAGGATCGCCGTCCGCGAGGCCGAGGATGAGGGGTTCGAGTGGATCTACGAAAACGCCTTCACGCTTATCGGACAGGACTGGCACAACACGTTTCGCAAGGAAACATGGAGAGCCAACAAACGATATCTCGATGTGGGAGTCGCACCCGACCTTGCTCCCTCTCGTGATTTGATCCAGCGCCTCCGCCCCACATGGCTGCACGCGGCCGGATGTGAGAACATAGATGCACTGGCTGACTTCAAGCGCCTAAATATCCTCCAACTTGAAAATTGCCCCACACTTCAAAACGTTGCCGCCCTGAAGGAGTTCAACTCACTGCACTCGCTCGTCCTCTTCGACTGCCCCACATTACAAAACCTCAACGGCATTCATAATCTCACCGGCTTGCAAAGACTCAATCTCGGCGGCTGCCGCGCTCTGAAAAATGTGGACGCCCTCAAACGTCTTACAAACCTGCAATCTGTAATCCTCAATTTCTGCATCGACTTGGAAAACGTGGACGCACTGAAATCACTCACCGGTCTACAAAGGGTGTATCTCCATGGTTGCGAAAAAATCCCAACCACTGCACTTCGGGAACTACGCAACGCGCTGCCGAACACTGACATCACATTCCCAAACGGCACCAAGAGCCTGCATCAATAAGTATGCTCGGCTCATGGCCCGAACGCTTAGAGCGGCCAACTTGATGCCCTATTTGATCAAGAAGGGTTGTTTGCTGATGTTTTTCACGAGAGTATAATCGGCAAATCACTTCCGCCAGAACAGCGCGGCGAACTCCATTTTCAGCCAGAGCCAGATGCCTTTGAAAAGTAGGCGTCCGCTCACGTCGTGGTCGGGGGTGAAGCCGCCGACGAGGAGACGCCAGCCGGCGTTACGCTGGCCGTATTTCCCGGCGGCGATTTTCTTTTTGGCGAGGCGGGCGAGGCGGCGGTTGTAGAAGCTGATGAGGCTGGCGGCGATGCGGCCGGGGCGTCCGTCGAAAGGGTATGATGCAAACATAGTGGCGGGGTCTTTATACACCTGAGCGACGGGGCCGAGGTGGTAGGTCGCGATGTCCATGAGGAAGGCGGCGGCCATGATTTCGGAATCGCCGAGGTAGTAATATTTGTCTCGGTAGATGCACTCGAACCAACTGCGAAAGCAGAACGCAAAGCGGCGGTGATACTCGGCGGGGTCGGGCTTTTCTCCGGCAAGGGCGTTGAGAACGAGAGTGGCAACACCCTGCGCAGTGAAGGCGCAGAAATCGAGGCCGGGACTGTAAAGCGGATCGAGGAATCCAGCGGCGTCGCCGACGCAGGCCCAGCCGTCGCCGGCGGTCTGTGTGACGCGGTAGGGGAGTTGGGAAAATGCGCGCTGGTCGCCCTCGATGGGGCGGGCGTTGGCGAGCATTTCGCGTCCGACGGGGTGGGTGCGGCAGTGAGTGAGGATGCGTTCGCCGATGCTCCCGCCTTCGGGTGGGCTGAAGAGACGCGTGTCATAGACGATGCCGATGCTCACATCGCCGCCTTTGAGCGGGATAATCCACACCCACCAGCCGAGACCGCAGAGGTGGTTCGTAGCCCAGCCGCGCGCGGTGCGGGTGGCTTCCATCCATGCGGGAAATTTTTTCCTCAGCGCGATGCCATCCCAATCGCCGACGCCGGTGAAGCGCGCCCACAGCGTGTTGGTGGGATGCTCGGTCATGGGCTCGAGGTTGCCGAGTTTGCGAGCGAGCACGGCGGCGCGACCGCTCGCGTCCACGACCCACTTGGCACGGAGTTGGCGGGTTTCGTCGCCGATTTTCACGTCGAGAGTGTTGTTGCCTGCACCACCGAGTTCGATGGAAGCAAGTTTGGCGGGGCGCAAGATTTCGCATCCCTCGGCAATGGCGGTGGCGAGGATGTGTTCGTCGAGCGTAGCGCGATCCACTTGGAAACCAGGGAGGCGGGAGTTGTAGCGCGCGCCGATTTCCGTGCACTGGTCGAAAGGCTCATCGGGCGTGCGCGCAAACCACATGCGGAGACCCTGCTTGGGGAGTTGGTGATGGCCGAGGTAGTTGGTGAGGCCGAGCACGCGAGTGAGAAAACACGAGCTGACTTCCGTTGTGCTCTCGCCAACCTTGCGGTCAAATTCCGACGCCTTCTCGATGATAACGATGCGCAGCGAGGGCGTGTGTCTTTTCAAAAGCAAAGCCGTGGCTGCGCCGGTAAAGGCACCACCGATGATGGCCACGTCGCATTCAGTCATGCCCACCCTGTAACGAACCAAACGCAAGTCGGCAAACAATGACGCGCGGCTAGGTGAAATTACCCGTCTGCTTGACGCCGGAGGGCGCGGGGACTAGCGTCTCGGAACTTTTGAATATGGAAACATCCATCGGGCGGCGGACATCCGCTCTCCACTGTGGGCGAGCAAAAACGATTGCGAGCCACTCCCCAATTAGACTCACACCCTGCGCACTCGTGCGCTGACCGCAACCGCGCCGCCACTCTGGCCGCGCAATCTCTACTAAATACTCCGTATGGGACCGTCCCTTGATGTTACACGCCCCCGCAACCTCGATTGGAAACGCGCCTCCGCGCTGCTTTACGGCGACTGGGGCACGAGCAAGGCCTACGTCATTGGCATTGCTTTTGTCGCAGCGGGCTTCGCAGCCCTACCGGTCATTATCGCGGTCTGCGTCCTCACCGCCATTGTCGGCTACAATTATACGATTGTTTGCCGGAATTTCCCGGATGGCGGAGGTGTATATTCTGCAGCGCGACAGACGAGCCGGATGCTCGCAGCAGTCGGCGCTCTTCTTCTGATCGCAAATTTCCTTGTCACAGCCGCACTCAGTGGATGGTCGGCTATGAGCTACTTCGGAGTGCCGGAGAAATGGATCGCGCCTGCGACAATGGCGGCCATCGTTGCGCTTGGAGCGATCAATTGGTTTGGACCGAAGCATAGCGGTAGCCTCGCGATTATCATGGCGATTCCGACCGTCTTCACGGTGCTTCTCATCATCGGAATCAGTATTCCATTTCTGACCACTGAACACTTGCGCTGGCCTTCGGAGGCACTGGCTGATCCTACATTTCACGCGAAGCATTCCACGACTTCTCACGGTCATATGGCGCAAACTTGGATATGGTTCACAGGCGCAATCCTCGCACTCAGTGGCGTGGAGGCCGTGGCCAGCATGACAGGCGTCATGCGCCTTGATCCAAAATCAACTTCCGAGAAACCGCGTATCTCTCGCACAGCGGGAAAAGCGCTGTTCATAGTCGCTATCGAAGTCGTGCTCGGCACTATCATTATCGGATGGGCGATGCTTTCGCTGAGCGACACACCGGAGAATCAAGCGCTGCTCGTCGAGCACAAGGACTATATGCTACGCTTCCTTGGTGAACATTACGCGGCTGCGCTGTGGGGAAAAGCGGCGGGACATATTGTAGGAATTCTCGTTGGCACTGTCTTCGGCGTTCTGCTGCTCAGCGCAGTAAATACGGCGATCAGTGCGGTTATAGGCGTTTTTTATATGCTCGGTCAGGACGGCGAAATGCCGCGTCCACTCGTCCGCTTGAATGCCCATGGCGTGCCGATCATTCCTCTGGTGCTTGGCACTGTCCTGCCTGTCATCATCCTCGCTTGCACACATAATTTCGAGGCCCTTGCCTCGCTCTATGAAATCAGCGTTGTCGGCGCTATTGCGGTGAACCTTGGCGCATGTGTTGCCAATGGAAAACTCGATATGCGTTGGTATGAGCGCACGCTGATGGCCGTCACGTTCCTCGTTCTTCTCGGAGCCGAGATTACCATTGCATACACGCGTGAAAACGCCCTGTTCTTCGCGGTCATCGTCGTCGGTGTCGGCCTCGCACTGCGTGCCTATTCACACAAAGTCACCGGACTCAAAACGCTCACCGTCAGCAAGGAGGTCGCCGACCTCGTCACGCCTGAAGCCATCGAGGGTCTCCGCCCGAAACTTCAAGAAGGTTTGAAAATTCTCGTCGCAGCACGGGGCGTCACGCCGGTGTTACGCTTTGCACTCGACGAAGCGAAGCTGCGCAATGCCACTCTCTGCGTGCTTTATGTCAAAGAGATTGCCGTTTTCCTCGGAGCCTCGCAAACCAGCGGTATCCGCCGGATGCGCTGGCAGGAAGATCCGCAAGCGGCGGCAGTGATGTCCCTCGTCCTCAAACTTGGTGAAGAAATCGGCGTTTCCGTGCAGCCCGTTTATGCGATCAGCACGGATCCCTCTACAACCATCCTCGATCTGACGGCTACGCTCGGCGCAGATTACCTCATGCTCGGAGCACCGAACCGCACAGGCATGGCGCGCTTGCTAAAAGGCAGCGTCGTCGAGCGCGTCGCTGGCGGACTTCCAGAAAACATCGAACTGATCATTCACGGCTGATTTTTTCCATACACAATTCAACACCATGCAACTCCACGGACACAGCCTCATCGCCGGAAAACTCGCACCCATCAGCGGGAAAACCTTCAGCGCTTTCAATCCTGCCGATGGTGCGAAACTGGAACCCGCTTTTCTCGAAGGCACACACGCTGACGCCGATCACGCGATGCGTCATGCAGATGATGCGTTCGA
>CAMBOD010000085.1 GCA_945868985.1 Prosthecobacter debontii
GGGCTGTAGGCGGGCAGGGTCAGCACACGCACGTTGTCGGGCAGATGCACATGGCCGTCGGGCAGGTGAAAGCCGGCTCCGTCCTGAATGAGCACATGGATCGCGGCGGGGTCGCTGCTGGCGATCTGCCCGTAGTAGGCCGCCAGATGTTCCTGATCGACGGTCTCCGCATACAAAAACTCGCTGCGCGCCAGCCCCACTCCCACCGCTCCGTAGAGATAGCCCCACTCGTATCGCTGCTGGCTGGGGGCGACCGGGCGCACGCCCTTGCTCACCCACACCCGCCGCGTAAAGCTGTGCAGCCCGTAGCGCATTTCATCAAGGACCCACAGCCTCACCGGCCGCCCTGCGGGCAGTTCCAGCGCTTGAAGCCGGGCCGTTAGCTCTTCTTTGAACGCCTCAGCGGCGGCGGGATCCTTTTTGATGTGGCTTGGGCGCGGAACCCGCAGCCGCGCGCCGGCTTTTCCCAACCATTTGTAGATCGTCGGCAACGCCGCGGTGACCCCGTGCTCCTTGCGCAACCATTGCAGGATTTGCGGTGCCGTGCGCCAAAGACCCTTGTCCAGCCCGGCTTCAAACTGCTCCTTCATCTCTTCATCCAGCAGCCCCTCGGCTCCGCGATTCTCCGCCCGTCCATCGCCCAGCAGCAGTTCCACCCCGCCTTTGCGGTAGCGCGCAAACCATTCCTGTATCGTCGAGCGCGCACGGCCCACCGCCGCCGCTATCTGCTCCAGACTCTGCTCTCCCATCAATCCAAGCTGCACCGCCATCAATCGCTCCCGCCTCGCCCCGGGCGGCTCCTCTTTGAGTTGCTGTCGCAGTGCTACTCCTTGTTGGAGCCGGTCCAGTTTTTGTCGTGGTCGTGCTATTCACTCTCTCTACCTGTCCGCTCTCTCCATGTCCAGTATGTTATACCGATGTTTATGGACACTTGGTATTATAGGCGCGGGAGGTCAGGACGTTTGATTTACCCACATTTGCCGAGCTTCTTCAGGTTTGCGTGAAGCACTGCGCACGTTTCAGAATCCATCCCCATGAACCTCCAATTTCGAGACACACTTGCCGATAAAGTGAAGGAGGCCGCGAAAACCAATGTCTTTATTGGCACCTCCTCATGGAAATATCCCGGCTGGTGCGGACAAATTTACGATGAACAGAAATATCTGACTCGCGGTAAGTTTTCCGAAGCCAAGTTCGAGCGGGAATGCCTGAGTGAATACGCCGAGACTTTTTCGACGGTCTGCGTGGACGCTGGCTACTATCAATTTCCCACAGAAAAAGGGCTGGAGAAACTCTGCCAGCAAGTGCCACCACACTTTCGATTTTCGTTCAAGGTTACGGACTTCATCACACTCAAACATTTTCCCAATCAGCCAAGACACGGCATCCACGCAGGCAAGCCGAATGAGAACTTTTTGAATGCCGCTCTTTTTCGGTCCGCATTTCTTAAACCCTGTGAATCCTTTCGTGAGCAAATCGGGGTGCTCATCTTTGAGTTCTCCCAGTTTTATCCGTCTGACTTTGAGCGAGGTCGTGATTTTGTGAATGCACTGGATGCCTTTCTCTGCGAGTTGCCTGCCGGATGGCAGTATGCGGTGGAAATTCGTAACCGCACTTTTCTCCAGCCGGAATACTTTGAGGTTCTGCACAAGCACGGCATTGCCCATGTGTTTAATTCATGGGCTCGCATGCCTGCCGTGAACGAGCAATTGGAGATACCGGAAAGTGTCACGACCGACTTTATCGCAGCGCGTTTTCTTCTTACTCCGGGTCGCTCCTACGCAAAGGCTGTGGAAAGCTTCAGTCCTTACAAGGAAGTGAAGGAGCCGAGTGATAAAGTCAGGGCGGCTGGTCGGAACGTGATTACCAAGGGGAAGGAGGGCAAACGCCCCTCTTTCATTTACGTAACAACCGCTTGGAGGGTAATGCGCCAACGACTATTGCAGCTATACTGGAATAAGCCCGTTTTGCTGAACGTCCCAAAGCCCACAGATTATCACCGATTTCCGATGCCCTACGCACTCTTCCTCGTGTTTTGATTATCGCGAAGTTTACGCAGCTCGCGCCGTCGGCAATTCATCCAGCCGCGTAGTGTAGCGCGGTGTCCGACGTTCCGCACGGAGACGCCAGCTCTTATCGAATCCCATCGATCCCCATCGCACCAAGTCCCCGAGTTGATCCGCCGCTGCTTGGAGTCGCAACCTGGCAGCCTCATTATTCCGCCGCTCGAAAAGTGAAAGCTGAGTGCTATCCCGTAAATCAAGCAGCATTACGCCGACCTTTTTAAAGGCAAAACCCTCGCGCCACATCGCCCGCAGCAGCCGGAGAGCGTGCTCAATCAGCGCAGGCGTGTAAGCCGTCGCCTCGCCCAGCACGGCCACGCGATGCGGACAATATTGCGGCATGTCTTCACGGAAAACATTCGTCTGCAAAAACACCTGCATCGTCCCGACGACCGAGCCTTGGGCGCGCACCTTCGCTGCTGCGATGTCCACATACGAAGCCAGCGCTTCTTCGACTTCGTTTCGATCTGTCAGCAACCGGCCAAAGCCCTTCGCACAAACCACGTTCTTTTTTGGCGGTGCAACCTCCTCAATTTCCATGCACGAAAGCCCGCGCAATTCGAGCACAAGCCTTTCGCCTACCACGCCCATTTCCTGTCGTGCCCATCGTGGCTCCACATCGCGCAGTCCGCGTGCTGTTGTAATACCAACTGCCGCCAAGCGCGTAGTGAGTGAACGCCCGACGCCCCACACTTTCTCTACGGGTAAAAGCTCCAACCACTCGTCAGCATTCTCGGGTGTGATCCAAAGCACGCCGCCAGTAGCTTTCTTCGCCAGCTTGTTCGCCGCCTTCGCAAGCACCTTTGAGGAACCCATGCCGATGCTGATTGGAATACCGGTCCACTGCTTCACACGCTCTCGCACTTTCCGTGCATGTGCTTTGGCATCGGTCATGCCGGCGAAATCGAGAAAGCATTCATCAATCGAATACACTTCTGAGTGCGGAGCGGCATCACCGAGTATTCGCATCACGCGCCCGCTCATGTCGCCATACAGCGCATAGTTTGAACTGAACACTTGCACGCCATGTGTTCGCATCATTGCACGAACCTTGAACTCCACATCCCCCATACCGATGCCCAGCGCCTTTGCTTCCTCACTCCGAGCAATCACACACCCGTCATTGTTGGAGAGCACAACCACTGGCTTGCCGTTCAGGCGCGGCTGAAAAACGCGCTCGCACGAAGCGTAGAAATTATTGCAATCCGCGAGTGCAAAGAGGGCCACGTCACACCTCCTATTTCAACGCGTGAATGACGTTTGTCACCACGCCCCACACATCAAGGCTGGCCCATTCGCCCACCTCGACATCTTTGAACTTCGGATTTTCCGAGCACAGGAAACACCGATCTCCACGCACGACAATCCGCTTCACAAAAAATGCACCGTCCAACACTGCCACCACGATTTTTCCTGTCGCTGGCTCTATGGCTCTATCCACAACGATCAAGTCGCCGTTGTGGATGCCCGCTCCGATCATCGAGTCGCCTTCCACACGCATGAGAAACGTCGCCGCCGGATGCTTCACGAGCAACTCATCCAGCTTCAGCGTTCCCTCCAAATAATCTTCCGCTGGGGATGGGAACCCACCTGGCACGCGTGCCTGCACCAGCGGCAGCCGGTGCAGTGGCAATGTCTCGACCGCAAGTCCGATCAGCGTGCAACTCATGTCAGCCAATTAAACTCGCACCGGCTCCGCGTCTAGTCCTCTTACAAAATAGACGTAATACTCACGACTCCACGCTACTCAATGCACCGGCAGGCTCGAAAGCGTTCCTTGCTGTCGCGCGTTGGAAGATGAGGAATTGAGTCCATTGTGGGATGCGGTGCGGAGAGGGGATTTGATCCGGCAACGTGTAAAAAACGGCAACAAAACGGCAACGGAGAGTGGTCATCTCTGATAAACAACGGTCTCCGAAGCCGAAGGTTGTGGGTTCGACCCCCGCCGGCTGCACTATAAAATTCATAAACGTGGCCCGGTGCGTGCTATCTAAAAGCCATGCGTAAGTTGAAACAACATGGCTATACCCTGATTGAGGTGATGATCGTCGTCGCGATCATCGTCGATATTGCGGTGATAGCCATTCCTTCCTTCATGCGTGCACGCATTGTGGAGCAGAATACGCGTTTTACGAATGATCTCCGGATTATCAGCGGGGCCTTCGAACAATATTCCGCTGAACGCTACCGCTGGCCACTTGAGACTGGTCCAACCATGATCCCGCCTGGCATGGAAATGTTCCTCGGAAACCGTGTAGCTTTCAGAGGGACACCCGTCGGGGGGGCTTGGGATTGGGATTACAATGTTGGTGGCGTGAAGGCAGCAATCACTGTGAACCTAACTGGCGCAATCAACGACCCGGTGCGGATGCAGGATGTGGATAAGATGTTCGATGACGGCGTGCTCTCCACGGGTGCGTTCCGGCAGGCCACGGGTAACAAATATATCTACGTCCTCGAGTGGTAGGCGGAGTGTTGGCGGTCAATTTGCCGAAGGATCATCCGGCGCCTCGGCCACCAGTTTGAACCACGGGCCGAAGGTGCTTGTGAGTTCGCGCCAAATGCGCGGAGAGCGTTCTGTTTCCAGCAACTCTGCTTGATCGGCTTTGCTCACGAGCCATGAGCGTTGTGCCAGTTCTGCCTCGAGTTGTCCGGTGCTCCAGCCGGAGTAGCCGATGAATCCGCGCACGGTGTGATGCTGCGCGGTGGTGAGTTTCTCGGCTTCTTCGAGCGAAATGTGGTGGCGGCATTCGAGTCGGCGCGACTGGGGGTGCCAGCGGAAGGCGACGAGCATCAGTTGGTCCGTTTGCACCGGCCCGCCCGCGAGCACGGGGACGCGTGCGAGATGGCCGAGTTCGCTTTCCTTGAGCAAATCACCCACCACTTTTCCCGTGGGGCGGTTCACAATGAGACCGAAGCCGCCCGCAGTGGCGCTGTGATCGGCGAGCAAGATGACGCTCTTGTGGAAGTTCGGATCGAGCAGCGACGGATGGGCGATGAGGATGCTGCCCGCAAGTTGAAGCGAAGTGGATGCCGATTCGCGCACGCGCCGATGTTAACCGCGCCGCCTAGGCTGTCGAGCGACGAGTAGTAACGATGAATGCATTACTCCCCACTCGACACCCGCCGCGTGGCTCCACTAGTTTCCCGCGCTTTATGGCCCGTCGCGCCAGTTCATCCATCAATCCCATTTGGTTTCTCGTCGTTGGCATCGTCGTAGTCGCGGCCATCGCTGGCGGTATGATGTTGAAAGGAAAAGTGACCGATCCTTTTCGCACGCTGCCTGTGTTTCCGATTGCGGATTACATGCAAAATTCCAATTCGCTGCGCGGAAACACCTACAAGCTCGATGGTGTCATCGGCGACCAACTGCAATACACCACCACTGCGCGACTTTTCGCCGTGGAAGTCGCGAACGAGCCGGTGAGTCTCCTCGTCCCTGCGGAGTTCAACCACATGGATATGCGCAAAGGGCAGAGGTTCCTCTTCAAAGTGGAAGTCGCTGACAAGGGCGTGCTGCGCGCGAAAGACGTGAAGAAAGAGTGACCATCGTCACTAAGCACGAAGCCCGGAGTGGATTTACACTTTTTGCCGCTATGCGTTACATTCCCATCGTGAAACTCAGTTTGATAACTCTGCTCCTCGCTGCACATTCGTTTGCTGCCGATGCGCCGCTACCGGCGAAAGTGGAATACAACCGAGATGTCCGCCCGATCCTTGCGGACAATTGTTTTACTTGCCATGGCTTCGACCCGAAATCCCGCGAGGCCGACCTGCGGCTCGATGTGCGCGAATCGGCAGTGGCGAAACTGGATGGGGCGTTCCCGATACTGCCCGGAAAACCGGATGAGAGCGAAGTGTGGAAGCGCATCACGACCAAGGACGAGGATGACGTGATGCCGCCAAAAAAGCAGAACCGCCAGCTGAGCGCGCGCGACAAAAAAATCCTGCGGAAATGGATCGAGCAAGGCGCGGAGTATCAGCAGCACTGGGCATACATCCCGGCGGAAAAACCGGCACCGCCCGCAGCGAGCGAACCCGCTTTTGCGCGCAATGCGATTGATACTTTTGTCCTCGCGCGCCACGCATCGCTCGGAATCAAGCACTCCCCGGAGGCCGACCGCGCCACGCTCTGCCGCCGTGTTTATCTCGACGTCACCGGCCTCCCTCCAAAGCCCGAGGAACTCGACGCTTTCGTGAATGACAAAGCTCCCGACGCCTACGAAAAGCTCGTCGAGAAACTCCTCGCCTCCCCGCATTACGGCGAGCGCATGGCTGTGTGGTGGCTCGACCTCGTCCGCTACGCCGACACCACCGGCTATCATTCCGACAACCCCCGAAACGTCTCGCCGTATCGCGACTACGTCATCCGATCCTTCAACGCGAATAAACGTTTCGACCGATTCACCATCGAACAAATCGCCGGCGATATCCTGCCCGACGTTTCCAACGAAACGCGCGTCGCCAGCGCCTACAACCGCCTCATCCTCACCACTGAGGAAGGCGGCGCGCAGGCCAAGGAATACGAGGCGAAAGCCGTGACTGACCGCGTGAAAAGCATCGGCACCACATGGCTCGCGCAGACCTACATGTGCTGCGAATGCCACGACCACAAATTTGATCCCGTCACCACGCGCGACTTCTACGCACTCGGCGCGTTCTTCACCGACATCAAAGAAAACGCCATCGGTGCCCGCGAAGCGGGAGCGCGCATTCCCACGCCCGAGCAGGAGGTGAAACTCAAGGAATACGACGCCAAAATCACCGGCTTGCAGGAGAAATTAATCACCTCTTCCCCTGAGTTGGAAACCGCGCAAGCCGCGTGGGAAAAAACAATCGCCGAAAGCATAAAAGACTTCACGTGGACCGCGCTCAAGCCGGGCGGCATCGCGGGCGCATCGAAGTTCACGCAAAACGCCGACGCCTCCATCAGCATCGCCGTCGCCGAAAATCCCGAGGCGGATTCCTACAAGCTCACCGTGCCGATGAAAAAAGGCACCACCGGTGTGAAGCTCGAAGTCCTTGCTGATCCCTCGCTCCCCGCGAGCGGCCCCGGTCGCGCGGCGAACGGCAGCTTCGTCCTCAACGAAATCGCTCTCGAACGCGAAGGCCAGCCCATGCGACTCAGCGCCACCGCCACGTTTGAGCAGCCCAGCTTTCTCGCAAAGAGCGCCGTGGACGGCAAACTCAACGACCCGAAAAACGGCTGGGGCATCCTCGGCAACACCGGCAAGGACACCGCGCTTTATCTCGACTTCGGCGGCGCGCTCCCGGCGGACGAAGCCATCACCGTCACCCTCCACCAGACAAACGGCACGAACCACACCATCGGAAAATTCCGCCTCTTCTCCACCGACGAAAAACGCTCCGTGATGGTGCCGAAGAGCGCCGTGCCCGCCGACATCGTCGCCATCATCAAAACCCCCGCGCGCACGCCCGAGCAAAAGCAGAAACTCGCCAGCCACTACCGCACCATCGCCCCCATCATGGAGGCAGTGAAAAAAGAGATCACCGCCGCGCAAAAAGAGCGCGCTGCATTTGAAAAAACTTTTGCCCAGTGCCTCATCACCGAGAGTGGCGCGAACCGCACCGTCCGCGTTCTGCCGCGCGGCGACTGGCAAAACGACAAAGGCGACATCATGCAACCCGCCACGCCGCACTACCTGCCCGG
>CAMBOD010000086.1 GCA_945868985.1 Prosthecobacter debontii
CTCGCCTCGGCGTGCAATCGTCTCGGCTACGATGCTCGCACTTGCGGTAGCGGTGGCGCGGGGCTCGATGCGCTCGCGGCGGGCGGCGTGACGCTGGCCATTCTCGATATTGGCCTGCCGGATTTAAGCGGCTTGGATGTTTTAAAAAAAGCACGCGCATCCGCACCGGAAGTCCCGGTCATCATCATCACGGCACACGGCAACCTCGATAACGCGGTTGCAGCGCGCCAGCTCGGTGCGTCGGCTTATCTCGTGAAGCCCCTCGATCTCGTAGAGGTGCAGCAGACGCTTCAACAGGTGCTCGCAGCCGCAGCGCCAGCTCCGAAGGCGGTGCCGCAAAGCGCGCGCGCGCAGATGCTGGGCTCGGCTCCCGCAATGCAGCGTGTCTTTCTGGAAATCGCTCACGCGACAACAACGAACGCGCCAGTTTTACTGAGCGGGCCGACTGGCTCGGGCAAGACGCTCGCTGCACGCGCCATTCACGAGCACTCGGCGCGGGCGGCGGCACCGTTTGTCGTCCTACACTGCGCGGCGTTGCCGGAGCAATTATTGGAAAGCGAGTTATTCGGCCACGTGAAGGGGTCATTCACGGGAGCACTTACGGATCGCGAAGGGCATATCGAACGCGCACGCGGCGGGACACTTTTCCTCGATGAGATCGGAGACATTTCACCATCGGTGCAGGCAAAACTGCTGCGCTTCGTCGAAGAGCACGCCTTCACGCGACTCGGCGGACGTGAGGACATCCGTGTGGAACTGCGTCTCATCACAGCCACAAACAAAAACCTTCGAGAGGAAGTCGCATCCGGGCGCTTCCGTGAGGACTTGTTTTATCGCCTCCATGTTCTCGAAATTCAAATGCCTCCGCTACGAGAACGTCGAGCAGACCTGCCTGTTCTCGCCGCCAATTTTCTGCGCGCTGCAGCGCGACCACTTTCTCTTGCGCCCGAAACGCTCTCCATCCTCCAACATCATGACTGGCCGGGAAATCTCCGTGAATTGCGCAATGCACTCGAACACGCTGCCGCCATTTGCACCGGCCCGATTATTCTGCCCTCGCACCTCCCGCGTGAACTGCGTGACTCCAATGTTCCCGATCTCGACTCCCGCCTAGCCTCCCCGCTTGCAGAGTGGCTGGATGCCCATCTTGCCGCTGGCTCAGACTACGACACGATTCACGATGCGCTCGAAGCAATGGCACTCAAACATCTGCTCACGCAGTTCGAAGGAAAACCTACCGTTCTCGCCCGCAAGTTGAACATGAATCGTGTAACGCTGCGCAAAAAGCTGACGCAAACCCCAGACTAAATAACAAGACTGTCTTGCTACGTTAGTTGCGCAGTGGGAATACGGAGCTTCTATTTCCTGCAAAACAGAAAACCTAACACCCAAACCCGAACAATAGTATGGCTCAAGCGATCATGGACCCGGAAGAGGTCAGGCGTTTTGCGAAGGAGATGAAGCGCTTCAACGACGACGTGCAAGCAAAGGCAGCATCACTTCAGGCGCGGTTCGCCGCGCTAGGCAGCTCATGGCAGGATCAGGAGGCGGAAAAATTCGCTGAGGAATTCATCACGACAATGAAAGTGCTGAAAAAGTTTGTGGAGATTGCGGACAAGCACACGCCCTATCTCCTGCGCAAGGCACAGCGCATCGAGGAGTATCTGGATCAACGATAAAATGGCGACTCATGCAAAAGTCACATCGCTGGATGCACTAGAAGCTTTCCGTGCCGCGCTGATTGTTTTTATGACCAAAGCCCGCCGCTCGCTCGACGAAGTGGGCGATGAAATCCGCCGCACGAGGCAGTGGATCGAGAATGATCGGAGAATGTATTGGGAGGGCGAAATACGAAAGCGGCGGCGTATATTGGAACAGGCAGAGCAGGAATTATTCAGTGCACGCTTGTCGAAATTTCTCGAAGCGAGCACACGCCATCTCGCCGTGCGCAAGGCGAGAGAAGCTGTCGTCGAGGCCGAGTCGAAACTGCGGGCCGTAAAACTTTGGAATCAAAAATACGATGCAGCCGCAGATCCACTGGCAAAGGGACTCGAAGGTCTGCGTCACTTTATTGAGCGCCAGATGCCCGGCGCTGTCTCGTTTCTTGTGCAGTCCCAAAAGATTCTCGAAGCATACACCACTCCGGCAGCACCCGACAGCGGCGGAGAAACGACCAGCAGTGCAACCGCCCCACAAACATGAGCACCAAGGGCAGCGCATCTAATTTACAGGAAGCGATGAAAAATCTCTCAATCGCCTGGGCGCAGGTGAAGGAGGATTGGCGCGATGCGAAGAGCATGGAATTTCAAGCGAAGTATATCGAAAGTTTGCCTCGGGATGTTTCGCAGGCAATCGAAGCAATGGAGGAAGTGGATACGCTTCTCAGAAAAGTAAGGAGGGACTGTGAATAAAGAACTCAATCTATGCGTGAATCGAAGTCTTGAATTGCTGGGGCAACTCAAGCGGGCGACCTCTGACTTTGCAAAAAACGAAGAGGAAATATTCCGCGACCTGCGCGCAAAGCGCCACGTGATGACAAGGAAGCAGTATGATGCCACAACGCGGATGACCGAGCGCTTTTCGGCGCAGACTGGCGAAATCGAGTCCGCATACCAGCACGAGGAGCAGCGGATTCGTTCCCTGCACGATGGACGAGCCGTCCGAATCAAGCGAATGCAATCCAGTGCACTCCGCACGCTGCCGAGACGCGCACAAGAGGCAAAAGGAAACTGGCTGGGCTCATTGCAAATGCGGCAAATCAACGCGGATCGCGGCAGGGTTA
This sequence comes from Prosthecobacter debontii, assembly GCA_945868985.1. Taxonomy (GTDB): domain Bacteria; phylum Verrucomicrobiota; class Verrucomicrobiia; order Chthoniobacterales; family Chthoniobacteraceae; genus SXWH01. Next base: position 2,783 of record CAMBOD010000086.1, read on the forward strand.
CCAAGCTTGAAGAGCTGAGTGCAGACGCAGCGCAATTCAATGCGCGGCTTGCGGAGAAGGGTGAATTGCTCGCCAGACTGGAACACTGCGCTGCGGAGTTTTTCGGCGGCTACGGTGCTTTTCGCGATTTGCTTGGTCGTAGTATCGAATCAACAGCGACGGGCACCGTGAACGAACTGTATGACGAATTGCGCAATCACGTAAGCGCAGCGGACGAGCAACTCGTCGCGTTCCGTAAATTTTTACTCCCACGCTTTTTCGCCGCGATGCCACTAGCGATCGTTGTGCCATTCATCATCGCGGGAGGCGTGATTACGGCTTTAGTGCTCGGGATTCACAGCGCAGCCGGAATCGCCTTCGGCTTCGGCGGTGGCACGCTCCTACTGGCTGTTTTCTGCGGGCTATACTTCGCAGGAAAAAGCCGGACCGCGCCTGCGGCAGAAGACATCACCACCACACTCGCAAAGGCACGCAATACGCACTCCGCGTGTGCTGCGGTGGCCGCCTCAGAGCACAATCATGAACGCGAACGTGTCGAGGAAGATTATACGCGCACAAAGGCTGAGATTACCCAGCAGTGGAGTGAGGCGGACGGTATCGAGGCGAAATTCGAGAAGGCAGCGCGCGACAAACTGGATGCTCAAGTGCCACGGGCATTGGCGATAAACGAGAGCCTCATGCTGCCCAAGCTTCAGCGTATTGAAAGCGAACGCACATCGCGCTTGGACCACATCAACCGCGAAACTGAAGCATCCAAATCGCAACTGACAGCGACTCACACTGCTGAGACTAAGGCGCTCGACGATGAAGAGAAATCACGCACTGAGGCTCTGAGTGCTGAATGGAATCGCACAATTTCAGCGATACACGAGGCCATTCAGGCGATGAACATCGCGACTTCTGCAAGCTTCCCGGCTTGGGATTCTACGCTCGTGGATAGGTGGCTGCCTCCTAAACAATTCACGCCCGCCGCCAAGTTCGCACACCTCGATCTCGATCTCACCACAGCGATGCCGAAGCAACTCGCGATGCCCGGCGGCCCACAGATTTCCGTCCCGCTCACTCTCGCGTTTCCAGAACAGGGTTCACTGCTTTTTGAAACAAACGATTCCAGCAACGCAACCGTCCTCGGCACGCTGAACAACATCATCCTCCGCCTGCTCTCGACGACTCCGCCGGGCAAACTGAGTTTCACCATCATTGATCCGGTCGGACTTGGACAAGGCTTTGCAGGACTGATGCATCTTTCTGACTACGAGGAGAGTCTCATCAACCGCCGCATCTGGACCCAGCGCGATCAAATCGAGGAGCGGCTCGCGGAGTTGAGCGAGCACATCGAGAAGGTCATCCAGATGTATCTGCGCAACGAATACGAAACGATCACGCAATACAACGAGCAGGCTGGGAGCGTAGCGGAAAAGTATCACTTTCTCGTCGTATCGGATTTTCCTGCGGGCTTCAGCGAAACCACGGCAAAGCGCCTGCAAAGCATCGCCACGAGCGGTGCACGCTGCGGCGTGTTCACGCTCATTCACTGGGACCAACGCCAGCCGCTGCCTGATGGCTTTGCCGTTGATGAACTCCGCAAGAGTAGCGTCTGCATCCGTGCTGAAAACGGCAGCCTCATGCTTTCTCGCGAGCAGTCGCAACTCGGTGCGAACCTTGTTTTCGATCCCCCACCCCATCCGGATCTCGCTGCTGCTCTCGTCCACAAAATCGGGAAAAACAGCATTGATTCCAACCGCGTCGAGGTGCCCTTTGCGCAAATTGCGCCGCCGCCCGCTGAGATGTGGACGGGCGACACAACGCAGGAACTTCGCGTCGCCATCGGACGCACCGGCGCGACGAAAATGCAGATGCTCGCCATCGGCAAGGGCACGTGCCAGCACGCGCTCTTCGCGGGCAAGACTGGTTCCGGCAAATCTACGCTCTTCCACGTCATCATCACCAATCTCGCGCTCGCGTGCTCTCCGGATCAGGTCGAGTTTTACCTGATCGATTTCAAAAAGGGCGTGGAGTTCAAATGCTACGCATCAAAACGACTGCCGCACGCGCGCGTTGTCGCCATCGAAAGCGACCGCGAGTTTGCATTGAGCGTGCTGCAACGTGTGGATGAAGAACTCAAGCGGCGCGGCGACATCTTTCGCAAAATGGGCGTTCAGGACATCGCTGGCTACAAACGGGCAGGCGGCACAGAACCGATGCCGCGCTCACTTTTGCTCATTGATGAGTTTCAGGAGTTCTTCGTGGATGACGACACCATTGCACAGACCGCATCGCTGCTGTTCGACCGCATCGTGCGTCAGGGCCGTGCGTTTGGCATTCACGTGCTGCTCGGCTCGCAGAGTCTTGGGGGCGCTTACTCGCTCGCTCGCGCAACACTCGGGCAGATGGTCATCCGCGTCGCACTGCAATGCAACGAGGCCGACGCCTACCTCATCATGGACGACAGCAACTCTGCGCCGCGTCTGCTTTCACGTCCCGGTGAAGGCATCTACAACGACGCTGGCGGCGCGCTCGAAGGTAACAGCCCGTTTCAAGTCGTATGGCTTCCAGACGACGAGCGCGATGAGTGGCTCGACAAAGTTAGCGCGCTCGCCGCTCAACACCACGACAAGCACCCCAGCCCCATCGTCTTCGAGGGCAATGCGCCTGCCGATCTTCGCGAAAACGATCTCCTCAGCGCCGTTCTCAACACATCACCCACAAAAGCACCACACGCCTCGCGCTGCTGGCTCGGTGCGCCAAATTCGATTAAAGGTCCGACCGAAGTTGTCTTCCGCCGCCAAAGCGGAAATCACCTGCTCATCGTCGGCCAACGCGAGGAGGCAGCGCTTTCCATCATCGGCGTCTCGATGCTCGCGCTTGCGGCGCAGCATCCTGTCGGCACGGCGAAATTCGTTCTGCTACACGGCGCAAATCCCGGCTCACCGGATGAAGAGTTCATCGGACAAATCGCAGCCGTGATTCCGCATGAAGTCAGAATCGCGCGAGGGAACGACATCGCTGAGGTGATGAGCGAAATCGCTGCGGCGCAGAAGGCACGCGCCTCCGGGGAACAAAACGAATCTGCGCCGAGCGTGTTCTTTTTCATCCACGGTCTGCACAAATTCAAAAAGCTCCGCCACGAAGACGATTTTTCGTTTTCCTCCGGAGACGGCGAGGCAAGCCCAGGCAGCCAGTTCATAGACATCATCACAGAAGGCAGCACGCACGGCATCCACATCATCGCAACGGTGGACACCTACAATAATGTGAACCGTGCGATGTCACGAAAGGCGCTGACGGAATTTGAAATGCGCGTCGTGTTTCAAATGGGCGCGAATGACTCGGCAAGCCTCATTGATTCGCCGAAGGCCAGCACGCTCGGCCTGCACCGCGCGCTCTACTACAACGAACAGGAAGGAACGCTGGAAACCTTCCGCCCCTACGCGATGCCGGATTCCGGGTGGATACGTGAGGCTGCGGAAAAGCTCGCGCGCTAAATCACGGGCCTGTCTTTTCCTGCGCGAATATCGAGCACCTGCTCGGCAAGTGGCAGGTCGCGGGGAAATGTGATTTTGAAATTATAGTCGTCGTTGCGAAGCAGTGCGACACGCTTGCCTAGTTTCTGCACCGCGCTCACCTCATCGGTCACGAGTTCGTTGCGCGCCATGAGTGCGGCGTAAGCCTGTAGGATGAGCGCACTGCTAAAAACTTGCGGCGTTTGCATCGCCCATAGGTTTTCGCGCTCCACGCTCTCCGTCACCAGTTGCTCGTAGGAGGCGCGCTTCACCGTGTCCGGCACCGGCGCAGCGCAACAGGCGGAACCGTGTTTTTTTGCGAGTTCGATGCAGTCGCTGATCAACTTCGGCGTCACCAGCGGGCGTGCGCCATCATGGATTGCTACATACTGACTTCCCTCGCTTTTCACCGCCTTGAGTCCATTCCAGACCGAAAGATGCCGCTCAGCTCCGCCAGCAACTACGCTACGAACTTTCGTGAGTTTTTCAGCGCGCACGAGCTTCTCCACATCGGCGATGAGTTCCTCGCGCGTAACAACCAGAATTTCATCGATGTTCTCACAATTCTGAAACGCCGCGAGCGACCAGTAGAGCACTGGCTTTCCGTGCAGCAGTGTGAAAATCTTGTCGAACCCCATGCGGCGACTGCTCCCGGCGGCGACGATGATTGCGCTGATCATGGTAGCAACTTTCCAACAACGGCTGAAAGTGCGCGACCATCCGCACGGCCTGCTGCGCGTTCGCCTGCTGCTTTCATCACTGCGCCCATTTGCGCTTTCGATGTTGCGCCCAACTCAGCAATGACAGTGCGGACAAGCGCCTCGATTTCCTCCTGCGAAAGCGCCTTCGGTAAATATGCGGAAAGCACCTCCGCCTCGCTGCGCTCCTTCGCCACGAGGTCGGCGCGACCGCCTTTCTCGAAGCTCTCGATGCTGTCCTGCCGCTTTTTGAGTTCCTTGCGGATGATGGCCATCGCCATCGCATCGTCCACTGCTTCATCGGCAATCCCCTTCTCCATCGCCGTCGCTTTCATCGCGCTTTTTAGACCGCGCAGCACGAGGAGGCGATCCGCAGCGCGCGCGCGCATAGCGTCTTTGATGTCGTTATCGAGTTGGAAAAGCAGGCTCATGTGCGGGACACTAGCGACGGCATGGCTGCGGCCTCAATCTCGAAACACGACCGTGCGTTTGCCGTGAAGAAGAATACGATCCGCGAGATGCCAGCGCACTCCGCGTGAAAGCGCCTGACGCTCGCAATCACGACCAAGCCGCAGCAAATCCTCCGTCGAGTGGAAGTGCTCCACGCGAATCACCTCCTGTTCGAGTATCGGCCCGGCGTCCAGTTCCGCCGTCACGTAATGACAGGTCGCGCCGATGAGTTTCACCCCGCGCTCCCACGCACGTTGATA
>CAMBOD010000087.1 GCA_945868985.1 Prosthecobacter debontii
CTTCCACGCGATGATGAACTGGAAGGACTGGGAGCTATTTGCGCCGGAAAGCGTGCTCACGCCGGACGGGCGACGGGTGATGTGGGCGTGGTCCGTGCTGAAGGATCTGCCTACGCAAAGTGGCATCCAATCACTCCCACGCGAGCTGAGTCTGCCGGATGACGGCGTGCTTCGCATCAAGCCGCTGCGGGAGTTGGAGAGTCTGCGCACGGACGAGAAAACGGAGAGCAACATCACGGTGAAAAGCGACAGCAATTACCGACTGAAGGAAATCGCCGGTGACACCATCGAGATGCGCCTCGTGATCCAGCCGGGATCGGCGAAGCAATTTGGCGTGCAGGTGTATTGCGACAAGGACGGCGCGAATGGTTTTCCCATCACCGTGGATCGCGATGCAAAGACAATCCTGCTGGAGTCGAGGAAGGTTCCCTTTGAGTTGAAAGCGGATGAGGAACTGACGCTGCGCGTCTTTCTCGACAAGAGCGCCATCGAGGTCTTCGTGAACGACCGGCAGGCGGCGGTAGCGCCTCACAAATACGCGCCAGATAATCTCGGTGTAAGTGTTTTCTGCAAGAGCGGCGATGTGCTGCTCAAAGAAGCGAAAGGTTGGAAGATGAAGTCCATCTATTCAGCGAACTGACCGCCGTGATCGAGGCACAGACTTAAAAGGTTGCGCACTTCGCGAAGACACTTTCACTCTCTGCACAAGGCCGACACCTCACCTTGAAAACCTTCCTCATTTTTCTCGCACTCGCCAGTTCAGCCATCGCGCAGGGCACTTCGGCGAACTTCAACCAACTCCTCACCGTCGAGCAACTCTGGGCGCTCGATCAGGATGCTTTTCAAAAAGCCACCGCAGGCCTCCCCTTTCGCTGGACCTCGAATCTGCGGGATTCCGCACGCGCTGCGGACACGCCGGAAATGACTCTATTTGGCCGCCCCGTCGTAGAAGTCATCGCGCGGTTTGAAAAAAACAAACTGAGCGGCATCAACGCCAACTTTTACACACGGGGCGACGCCGGCGATCTGAGCGAGCCTGCCTTTAAAAAACTCCTCACCGAAACCACCGAGACACTCAACAAAGTCACAGGGGTTAAATCACTCATCCGAGGCAAAGACCCCACGAACGCCGTGAAGGCCGAAGGTATCATCTGGAACACCGCTAAATCCCAATATCTGCTCGAATACAGCTTCACAAAACCCAAGGGCCCAGATGCGGAATTCCGTGCTGAATTCATCCGCCTCGAAGTGCGCTCGCAGAAGGGAAAACTCGGCATCGTCGCCACAGCACTCGCCAATTCCGCAGCAAGTAAAAACACTTTCTCAGGCCCAGCGCACGTCAAGCGAGACACCGCCAGCGGCGACATCTGGCTCCACGACGTGCCGATGGTGGACCAGGGCCAGAAAGGCTACTGCGTCGTCGCCAGCACCGAGCGTGTGATGCGCTACTACGGGCGTGATGTGGATGCAAACGAACTCGCCCAAATTGCCAACACAGAGACCGACGGAGGCACGAGTGCTGAAGGTTTGCGCGATGCACTAAAAAAAGTAACCGCGCGCTTGAAAGTGCATGTCCGCGAAGTCGTGAAACTGGACGTGAAGGAAATCCTCGAACTCATCAAAGACTACAACCACGCCGCCAAGCGTGCCGGGGAAAAAGAGATACCCGATCAGGGCCAGATGCTGAACGTCCCCGTTATTTACCAGCAGATGAAACCCGCCGTGCTCAAAGATGCCAAAACTCGGAGCAAGGCCGAACTCAACCGCTTCCAGCGCGAAGTCGCCCGCTCTGTGGACAGCGGAGTTCCGCTACTCTGGAGCGTGCATCTCGGCATCGTTCCCGAAAAACCCGAACTGCCGCAGGCAAACGGCGGCCATATGCGCCTCATCATCGGCTACAACGCCAAGACACAGGAAATCCTCTACACCGACTCATGGGGCGAAGGGCACGAGCTGAAACACATGAAGGCTGATGACGCTTGGACCATCACGAGCACGCTCCTAGTCATAGAGCCGCAGCGCTAAATCATTTCTATTTCATAGCCTGGCGCTCCATCGGGCCTGAATTACAGAAATATTCCGCCCCCATAAAAAAAGTGGAATGGACTCGCAGCCTTTTACGTCCAAGGCTGTACAATATGAAACTATCCATCATCCTGAGCGTCACAATTGCGGCACTTCTTGCCGGTTGCGGAGAAAATAAAAATCAGGCGGATGCCGAGCAGCTTAAAAAGCAAAATGCAGAACTAGCCGGACAATTGGCTGCGAAGGAGCAGGCACTTGCTGAGGAAAAGGTTCGCACAGCACAAGCGGAGGCGGATCGTGTTGCGGAGGCAAACCGCGTGGAGGCGGAACGCCTTGCCGCTGAGCGGGCTTCCATTGAGGCAAAGCGTAAGCGTATTGAAGACGATGCAGCACGGACCGACGACGAGAAGCGCCTCGCCATGGAAGCGGAGCTTCGCAAACGCGATGAAGCGGTGAAGGCAGCCGAGTTGAAAGCGGCAGCAGCCCGCCGTGAGGCAGAACGCGCACGCAACACCCCACCGACGGGCGCAGGCCGGAATGTGGATTTCTTTTACACCGCACTCGATCCCTACGGCGACTGGGATGAAGTGGAGGGCTACGGCCCTGTCTTTCTACCACGCGAGGCGCAGCAGGACAGGAAATGGCGGCCTTACTCCGACGGCGAGTGGGTGCGCAGCGAGCAGGGTTGGACGTGGCGCTCGAACGAACCGCACGGCTGGGCGACCTGCCATTACGGTCGCTGGGTGAGGCACGTGCGCGAAGGCTGGATGTGGGTCCCCGGAAGTGAGTGGGCACCTGCGTGGGTTTCGTGGAGGAAAAGCGAGACGCACATCGGCTGGGCACCGCTGCCGCCGGAAGCACACAGCGGGCGCGGCTTTAATGCGAGCGTGGATGCGTATTTCGACATCGGTGTGCGCAGCTACAACTTCGTGCCGCGCGAGCGATTTGGCGCGGGGCGCACGTATGTCGGGCGCATCGTCGAGCCGGAGAAAAATGTGACCATCATCCAAAATACGGTGAACGTGACCAACATCACCTACCGGAACACGGGAAGCAGCACGGTGATCGTGAACGAAGGCCCCGATGTGAATTTCATCAACGCACGCGCTTCCGCGCCGATTCAAATTGTGCGTTTGCAGCGGGACGAAATGACTGATGGGAGTCAGCCAGTCGTTACAGCAGGGTTGCTGCGATTGTTTGCGCCAGAGGTCAATCACGAGCGCCCCATCGCCAAGCCGACAAAGGTGCGCAAAAAAGTGACACGTGAAATGGATCGTGGCTGGAATCCAGCCGATGCCGCTGCGGAGAAAGTCATACGCCAAAAAGTCGCGACGGAAGCCCGCAAGGCCGAAGACGACGAACGGGAAACTTTCCGCAAGCAACCTGCGGAAAAGAAGCCTGCGATTTTAAAACCACAGCCTCCCATCCCGCCGCAGTCGGTCGTAAAACCAGTCGCTCCTCCGGCTAAAACTACCCAGCCGCCCAAGGTCGCTCCTCCTAAAAAAGAGGCACCGCATCCAAATGAACCAAACACGGAGAAACCGGAAGCGCCCGCTACAAAGCCGGAAACTTCCGTGCAAAAGCAGCCACACGCGAAACCCGTGCAACCAGCGCCGGAAAAGGCGATACCAACAACCGAGTCAAAGCCATCGGCCGAAACGACACCTGAAGCCGCGCCAAAAACGGAACCACCCATCAAGCCAGTAGGTTCAAAGCCAGAACACGCTCCAAGCGCTGATGCACAAAGGCGCGAAAAACCAACCATCAAGACGCCTCCAGCACCGAAGACGGAGCAAACGACTCCAAAGCCACCGGAGGAAAAGAACGCTGCGCCTAAAAGCGATGCAAAGCCAACCACTGCCCCGGCTCCAAAAGCCGCAAAAAACAAGAAGGTAAAACCAGACGGCGCTCCCGATGAATCCAAGTCTCCCAATCCAGTTTCATCCGCTCAAAAGCCGGTGGATGAAAAGTCGAAGCCGTAGACCCGAGGCGATTATTGAGGAATGGAAATCGGCGGACGGTCGCTGATTTTTGGGACTGGAAGAGCCGATGCTGCAGCAGGTCGCTCCCTGCTGGCACCGACGACAACCATCGTGCCGTCCGGCTTTTTGCGAACGGTCGCACGTCCCCTCGGCGCATTCCAAATACTTTGACCGAGCCATTCACCGTTCACACCGATTTTGGTGAGCATATACTGGTTCGGACCAGTCATGTGAAATGCGTGGAGCGTGTTTTCGTTGTCAAACTCACCGATTGGCGTGGAGCCGGAGATGAGCCGTCCCAACGGGTAGGTGCCGAACAACGTGCCGGTGGCTATATCCTCCACGCGCACATAAAGCATGAGTTGAGTTGGTGTCTGAAAACTTATGAGCGTCATCGAATGGTATTGGCCCGCTCCTTCCTTGCCATTTGGGACCCCGATGGTTTCCGACCACACTTTTTTTCCATCACTGATGTCCAGATTGATCCTGTCAGACGTCATGTATTTTTTGGTTTCCTCAAAATAAATGGCCGCACGCACTTTGTAAGTGGCGAATTCGTTGACGGGATAAAGCTTCAGTAAATCCACTGTGCGGGACACACTGTCACCTGCGAGGATGGTCAGCGGATCGTTTCTGTAATCGGCCTTGTGTGGAGCGACGGGCGTTTCGCTTCCCTGCATGACTTCAAAACCAAACCATTGGTGCCCGGGCGCATCCCGCAGGGTGACATCGTGACCGGAAAGATTACGGATATGAACCGTGGCCGCGATGGGCTCGCCTCGGATGAAAATACGACGCTTAATGTCTAAACGCACGTCCAACTGCGCATGAGCATTCGCGGCCGCGACGAGGAGGATGAATAGGCTGAGGAAGTATTTCATTGGACGGTTCATTTGCGTTTCACGGTGCGGAATCCGATATAGAGCGTGCGTGTGTTCGCGTTGATCGTGTCGCCTACATAATAAAGATCATCCACCATCTGAAGAACTGACTTTGGTTTCCGACTGGCGGGATAAACCTTGTGGCAGTCCTCGGCGGGGATTTTTTCCACGCGCTCAAACATAGCGATGGGGTCACTGGCAAAAGAGCTGCCCTTGACCACTGGAAACTGCCTCTTCCCATCAAGGCGATAAGTCCATTCGGCCACATTGCCTGCCATACCGATGATTTTAAAAGGACTCACATCGCTACTGATTTGATCCACCGGAGCCCAATAATTATAGCCGTCCTCGGGTTTGAGTTTCCCGCGTTCCATCGCCTTGTAGCCGCGGTTTGAGTTAAATTTCCCAAAGTTCAGATCGTTCCCCCATGGATATCTGAATCCGTCCGAACCACGCGCGGCGGCTTCCCATTCCTCCTGAGTAGGAAGGTCGCGGCCCTTCCATTTTGCAAATGCATATGCGTCCCACCACGACACGCTGACTATCGGGCAGTTCAGATCCACTGGAATTCCTGTGCTGGGATTTTTTGGGTCTGCAAAAACAACAGCACCACGTTGTGACGCCCGTCTGATAAGTGTCACCACATCTTCTGTGACGTGCGAAATATTTCTCGGGGCGTTAGGGTGATCATATTTGTGTTCGTCCGCCCGGCCATTGGCCTCGCAAAATTCGATGAACTTGGCGTATTCGCCGATGGTCACTTCGTATCTATCAATCTCGAAAGCCTGCATATTCATCCTTTTTCCATCAGAGCCGAGAGGATAACTGCCCGCTGGCACTTGCACCTGTGCGTTCAGATCGCGCTCATTCGACACGAGGAAATACCAGACCAGCAGCCCAACGATCAGAACGAGCACTGAAAGGGTGGCGACTTGAAACACGACCGCTTTCTTTTGCGTTTTGCGGGCTGCCTCGACGGCCATGAGTGCGACAGCGTCGGCTGCTTTGATCTTCGCGGCCTCAACGGGGATGACTTTCGGCTCGAGCGATTTCACTGCCTGCAAAACCATGGGCCATATCGTGATCGGGTTCTGAATCCCGGCCATTCGTCCGAGCAGTGCGCGGAGTCCGGGCGACTGGGCGTGTGCAGGAACGAGCTGGGAAATGATGCCGGAGAGCGTTTGAATTTCCCTCGAAGCTGGCACGCCTGTCTCCAGATTGCTGGTGGCGAGGTTTGCAAGACGCGGGATGCTATCGCTGCCGAAACGAATGCCGCTCGCGTCAAGTGGGCCGTGCGCGAAATTGTGCGACCAAAGATAGTTCAGCGCTTCGCCGGTAGCCTTCATGACTTGGAGCGCGGTTTTTTCGTCGAAACTCTCTCCGTTCGCGATGAGTTCTTCGAGCGTCGGCCCGTCGAGATATTCGTGGGTGTAAAAGACGAGTCCGTTGCGCTCATCGGCCTCGAATACGGAGACGATAAATGGATGTTGCACGGCAGCCTTTGCGCGTGCGTCGGCGAGAAACCGTGCATGCATATTTTCGTCCTTAGTGCTCGCGGGATCGAGAACCTTGAGACCGACGGGACGATTCACGCTGAGTTGGATCGCGATATAGACCGCACCCCAGACTCCATTGCCGAGAAATTCCTGCACGCGGTAGTCGCCAAGCTGAACGCCGACGAGTTGATCCGGCTGTGCGACTGCTTCTTCTTCCCGATGCTCAACTTGAGGAGCGGGCTCGGCGACCGGCTCTGGCGGAGCGACGGGCCTCGGTGCTGCTTTCGGAACTGCGACTGGCATTGCAACCGGCTGTGCTACTGGCTGCGGCTGCGGAACTGCGACTGGTGCCTGAACGGCAATTGGCTGGGGAGTTGGAAGCGGTGGAGGCGTCGAGACCTGCGGGACTGCGCGCACCACGGGAATCGGCTGGGCAGCGACAGGTGCTGGTTGCGGACTTGCTGGCACTGGCACTGGCACTGGCTGCGGCATCGGCGTTGCAACGGGCTGCGGGACGGGCGTTGGCGAAGGCGGCGCAGCTTGTGGCACGGCACTCACGACGGGAACCGGCTGGGCTACGGGCTTAGCCTGCGGGACTGCGACTGCCTGCACTGGCACGGCGACTGGCTGCGCAACTGGTCTGGGTTGCGGAGCCGCGACAGCTTGCGGAACGGAAGTCGGCATCGGCGCTGCAACAGGCTGTGGAGACACAGCGACTGGTCGCGCCTGCGGAACGGCAACAGCGGCGCGCGGCACTGCGACCGGCTGCGGTGGGGCGCTCAGCGCCTGCTCGGTTGCAACGATGAGCGCACGGACGGCATCCGCATTCACCGGTTTAGAAAGCATCGCTGCTCCGGCCATCTGCTCTTTGTAGTCGCTGAGGTCGTAGCCGCTGATGAAAGCGGCGCGCATCTTCGGGAAGAGCGCCTGCAATTCTCCACGCAGCGTGATGCCGTCGGTGGGCTCCATCACCACGTCGGTGATCAGCAAATCCACACCTCCTAGCGTCAGCGTGTGCTCGTGTGCTTTCTGCGCTCCTGCTGCGACACGCACATCGTGCCCCGGCGTAGAGTTTACAGCAGCGATGAGCGCTTGGAGGACGCTCGAATCATCATCAACTAGAAGAATTCTCATCAGTATTTATTCGGAAAGTGTGAAGGACGCGGGGAATTTTTGATTCAGCGCAACGGGTTCTGCTTGGGTGTCCTGAAGTTCGCCCTTGTAGTAAAGGCGGATAATGTAGCCGTAGTATTCGCGTGGCTCGCCGCGCCCGCCGCCGACTGCGAGATCGTAGCTCAC
>CAMBOD010000088.1 GCA_945868985.1 Prosthecobacter debontii
ACCACACGCTGGAGGGATATATCTTTAATGAAACCGACCATGCGACCAATCCGCCCCTGCCGATCCAAGAAGAAGAAACCCTGAGCCTGCACGAGGACTTCACTTCCGTCTTTGCGCTGAAATCGGAACTCATTGTGAAACGGCTCTCGTGTGGCGATGACGCGTTCTATTTCAGCGTCGAAAGCAGGAAGGTCGTCTGGATGGATCATCTGGCGCATGCGCGTGAGGCCGCCATGCATTTCCTCGTCGGAGCGACCGAAGAGACCTTCGACATCGCCGCCGTAGTTGATGTCTCCGGTGCCTGCATCCCAATCAAAAAGCACCTGCCCGCTTGCACGAATTGCCGCATCGTAACGATTGGTCCACTCGATTTGCTCCAGTTCTTTTTGTTTTCGCTCGCTGATGTCGCGGCAAATTGTGGAGTAGAAATCCACTTCGCCATCCGCGCTGGTATGCGCGAGCACGACTTGGAGGATAGGAACTTCTTGCCCATTTTGCGCGAGCAGGGCGGTTTCGCCACTCCATGAACTATCGCGCAATGCGGATGGGAATGCATCGTGTTGGACGACTTCATACGCCCACGCAGGGTGCATTTCTTTCACATTGCGAAGCTCGACGGAATCGTCCTCTGTCCATCCAAAGAGCCGACGCCCTGCGACGTTCATATACAACAACTGTCCGGAACGATCGGTCATCGCCACTACGTCAGTCGTTGCCTCCAGAACCTTGATGATGCGCGCATGTGCTTCGTCGCTGTGAAGCGGTGAAGTCGGCGTGTTGATTTTAGCCGGGGCGGTCATGCAGGTTGGTTTTACGGGAAAATTGCGATTCTGAAATTAGCCAGATGGGTGCCATGTGAGTGATGTATCTTCAGGAGGTAAATGGTATGGGTGATTAGCGGTAAACACGCAAACGGCTTGCATTAAACAAATGTGGCGATAGCCTGCCGCAATGAAATCATTCCGGCTATTTCTGTTGTTTCTGCTAACGCCTGTCTTGGCTTGCGTCGGGGCGGAAAAAATCCGTGTTTCAACCTTTTCCAGCGTCCTTACGGAAGTCGCGCAGCAAGTGGGTGGCGACCGCGTGGAGGTTATCGGGCACGTGAAACCCGGCTCCGATCCTCATGATTTCGAGCCGAAGCCGAGTGACCTGCGCGCCGTCGCCAACGCGCAACTCGTCCTGCTTTCAGCAAAGCACATGGAGGGATATGTGGGGAAACTAGAGGAGGCGACGGGCACAAAGGGCGTCATCATCCATGTTGGCGATCAATTTCCCTCGCTCAAGCTCAGTGTCCAGCACGGGGATCATTCGCATGATGGGGAGGACCCGCACTGGTGGCACAGCATCCGCAATATTGCCCGAGCAACCAAGATCGTCCGCGATGAACTGGTCAAACTCAGCCCTTCCGACAAAACGACCTTCACGGCAAATGCCAGTGGCTATCTGGCAAAGCTGGAAAAACTGGATGCCTGGGTGAAAAGCAAAGTCGCCGAGCTGCCGCGCGACAAACGCAAGCTCGTTACGAATCACGACGCTTTTGGATACTTCGCCCGCGAATATAACTTCACAGTGATGCCCATCGCTGGGCTTTCAAAAAACAATCAGCCCGGCTCCAAGAAAACAGCGGAGGTCATTCAGGCAATCAAAGCCGCAGGAGTGAAGGCTGTGTTCTCCGAGGATGTGGCTAACCCGAAAGTCATTCAGGAAATTGCACGTGGGACTGGTGCGAAATTTGGCGGCTCGCTGCTTTCCGACGGACTTGGCAACGGCGACCGCGGAACCATCGAGGGTATGTTCAAGCACAACGTCGGCACTATTGTGGATGCCCTGAAATAGATGCGAGGCTCTCCACTACTCCGGGCCGCGATTACGTTTATTGCGATGCTTCTGCTCACGCCATTGCTGTGGCGGATGACGCAGGCCGAATCGCATCCGCCAAAAACTGTGGAAGTGAAGCCGCCAATTGACGCGCAGAAAATCCAGCTCGTGATCACATTCACAAGCGCGCCGGAGCGCGTGAGTATTGTGCATCTAGGTCAGGCGGTGTGGTCAAAGCATGCGCCGGAAAGTCAGGAGGAATTTTCGCTGAAACTCCCATGGCCGCGTGAAGGCGGTGAATTGAAATTTAAAGTAGAGTGGGCAGATGAAACTCCGCTTTCCGCCATGCGAGTCCAACTCACCGACCCCGCAGACAACGAAATCGAACGCAGCCTGTGGGGAAAAGGAACGGTCGAGCGCGTGCTCAATTTTCCGTAGCCCCCATGAAGCACTCCCACGCACTCCAACTTCAAAATATCACCGTGAGCTACGCGCGCATCCCGGCGCTGCATCACATCAGCTTCGAGGTGTGCTGTGGGCAGTGCGTCGCGTTGCTCGGACCGAATGGCGCTGGAAAGACAACGCTGCTCAAGACGCTTGCGGGCCTCGTCGAGCGCGAAAGCGGCACGATTCATTTCCATGGACGCGAAGTGCGTGGCGCGACGCCCGATATCGCCTACCTGCCGCAGCGCGGGCAGATTGACTGGGACTTTCCGACGACCGTGCGCGGCCTCGTCGAAATGGGGCGCTACCTCCGCCTTGGCTGGTGGCGCACTTACGGTGAAAAAGACAGGCTCGCCGTGGACAGCGCCATCGCTGCGATGAATCTCGAATCATTGCAGGAACGCCAAATCAGCGCCCTCAGCGGCGGCCAGCAGCAACGCGCATTTCTCGCTAGAGCGCTCGCGCAGGAGGCGCACGTGTTGTTGCTCGACGAGCCATTTACCGGCCTCGACAAACCGAATCAGGACAACCTCAAGCTCACACTCCGCCAGCTTCGAGGGCAGGGGAAACTGCTCATCGTTTCGCATCACGACCTCGCCAGCGTGCACGAGATTTTCGACCGGGTTGTTCTTCTCAATGGCGAACTCATCGCCGCTGGCGAAACCGCCGTCGCATTCACCGAGGAAAACATCCACCGCACTTACGAGACGCGCGTCTTCGCAGCGGTGGAGCACGGAGTCGCCATATGAATCTTCTTCACGATATCGTCAGTCAGGAATTCATGCGCCGCGCTCTCGTCGGTGGCGCGCTCATCGGTTTCACAAACGGATTCCTCGGTTCATTTATCATTCTCCGTCGAATGTCGCTCATGGCGGACGCGCTCAGTCACTCGATGCTGCCGGGCCTCGCTATTGGTGTCATGCTTTTTGGACTAAAACCCGGTGGTCTCTTCTTTGGCGGATTGGTCGCCGCGATGTTTGTCGCCATTGGGGCTATGCTCCTCGCTCGTGGATCGCGGCTGAAGGAAGACACCTCGCTCGCCATTCTCTACACAGTCGCATTCAGCATCGGCGTCGTGCTTTTGCAGATGCTCCCGCCGACGCAGGTGGATTTGAAGCATTACCTTTTCGGCAACGTCCTCGGCCTCGGAGATGCCGACCTTTGGATCGCTTACGGCGTTGCACTCGTTGTCGTGCCCGGGCTCGTTCTTCTCCAGCGCCCGATGATGCTCACGCTTTTCGATCCGGCGGTCGCGCGCAGTCAGGGTGTGAAAGTTGGCGCGCTGAATTTTGCCCTCATTGTCGCCAGCGTCCTCACGATGATCAGCAGCGCGCAATCCGTCGGCGTCATCCTCATGCTCGGCCTGCTCGTCACGCCGGCGGCCACGATGTATTTGCTCACCGATAATTTCACAAAAATGCTGTGGGGTGGCGCAGTGCTTGGCTGCCTCGGTTCGCTTGGCGGGCTGATTGTTTCCTATAAATTCGACGGCATCCCGAGTGGTGCGGCCATTGTGCTCGTGCTGGGCGGCGTCTTCATCGTGGCGTGGATGTGCAGCCCGCGCTATGGCCTGCTCGTGCGTCTTCGGAAGTCCCGTCACTTTCACGAGGAGTCGCTCAAGCGATGGGAGCACGACGAACCGCACAAGCATTGAGTTCCAACGGGATGCGAAAAAGTTGCCCGCATTGCCGCTTGTAAAATCTCATCACCGCACGCACAGATCAGCGATGCATGCGGGCGAAGAATTTGTCCCGCAACAAGTCAAACATGCTCATCGCAGTTATCATTCTAGCAATCTCTCTCGCAGCGATGATCGCGTGGCATTTTGAAGTCATGAGACGCTATGACGCCGTGGTTCGTGACGTGCAGCGGGAGAAAGTGAAAATCCAAGTCGAGGAGCGCCGCGTATTCGATTTCCTGCACAACATCGGCGAAGCGCTGACACACGAAACACGCCCGAGCGATCTCCACGGCAGCATCGTCGAAGGTGCACTTCGCATTCTCGAAGCACAAGGTGGTGCGCTCTATCTCACGGATAAAACAGGAACGCATCTCAGGCCCGCATTCATTTCAAAAAATTGTCCGCCTGTTGTGGAACTTCCGAGGCAGCGTGGAAGCGCAACGACCAGCCTCCAGAATCGCCTCAAGCTTCAGGCGGTCAGCGCCACCGCAAGCCTGGTCGGCGGTGTGTTGAAACAAAAAGCCGCGCTATTTCTCCCTCTTGATGACCCGCGTCTCGCGCCCGCCCGCGCCCACGGCGCAAACTCCGCTTTTCTAGCCTCGCTCACTTATGCAGGACAGCACCTCGGTGTTCTCGCCGTCGCGCGTGCTGGAGACGCGGAACCATTCGGCCCCGAGCATACGCATACCTTCGAGGCGCTCGCCGAGCAGTCCGCGTTTTCGCTCTTCGATGCGATCCTTCATCAGGAGGCGGCGGAGAAAAAGCAGATCGAAAAAGATTTGAGCGTCGCCATTGAGGTGCAGCGCATTCTTCTTCCCAGCGAATCACCGCAACTCGACGGCTACGAGATCGTCGGCACCAACGTCCCTGCGCGATACCTCAGCGGCGACTACTTCGACTTTATCCCACTCGATACGGATCGTTGCGGAGTCGCCATCGCCGACGTGAGCGGCAAAGGCGTTCCTGCTGCATTGCTCATGGCCATGTGCCGCAGCGCGCTCCGCCTGCTCGCGCCCGGCGGCGAATCGCCCGCTGACGTGATGCGGAAACTCAACGCGCAGCTTTATCCCGACATCAAGGAGGACATGTTTATCTCCGTCGCCTACGCCGTCCTCGATCGGCGTGAAAGCGTCGTCCGCCTTGCGCGAGCGGGCCACGACGCACCGCTCGTTTACCGGGCAAAAGATTGCAGCGTGCAGACCGTGAAGCCGCCCGGAATGGCCGTGGGCATTGACAGCGGCAGCGCGTTCAATAAAAGCACCGCCGACTTTTCTCTGCCGCTTGAGTCCGGCGACTGTCTCGTCCTTTACACGGACGGCGTCACCGAGGCTCTCAATAAGCAGGGAGACGAGTTTGGGTTGGAAGCGACGAAGCGCGCCATACAGGCCAGCGCACCAGAGGGTGCCGCAGCAATCGTCAGCCGCGTATCGGCTGATGTGCGCGCATTCATCGGCGACCACCCGCAACACGACGACATCACACTTATCGCCATCAGAAAAATATGAGCACCAGCAACGCGGAAAACGAAACCGCAGACCAAATCAACGCAGAAGAAAACGAAGGAGCGCCCGTGGCAGACGCGCAGGATCCACTCGCCGCAGCGCAGGCCGAGGCCGCGAAATGGAAAGACCTCGCCGCGCGCAACCAGGCCGAACTCGACAACTACCGCAAGCGTGTCGCGCGTGATCGCGAGGACGACGGGAAGCGCGTCCGCGCCGGACTGCTCGAACAACTCCTGCCCGTTCTCGACAACTTCGAGTTCGGCATGATCGAAGTGCGTAAGGGCGATCCGAAATCTCCCATCGTCGTCGGCATGGAAATGATTGAGCGCCAGCTTCGCGAATTCATGGCCACCTCCGGCGTCGAGGCCATTGACGCCGTCGGCTCGAAATTTGATCCCAACCTGCACGAGGCAGTCGGGCAGGAGGAAAGTGCGGACATTCCCGAGGGTCATGTCCTCCGCCAGCTCCGCAAAGGATACAAACTCCGCGACCGTCTGCTGCGCGCGGCGATGGTTTTCGTGAGCAAAGGCAAGGCTCAATAATTTCATGGCTGCAAAACGCTGCTACTACGAAGTTCTCACCGTCGAACGCACCGCAACCGGCGAGGAAATCAAAAAGTCCTACCGCAAACTCGCGGTCAAATTTCACCCGGACAAAAATCCCGATGACCACACAGCCGAGGAAAAATTCAAGGAACTCGGCGAAGCCTACGACGTCCTGAGCGACGAACAAAAGCGCGCTGCCTACGACCGTTTCGGCCACTCCGCATTCACGCAGGGCGGCGGTGCCCGTGGCGGTGGCGGTGGTTTCCACGACCCGTTCGATATTTTCCGCGACGTCTTTGGCGGCGGCGCGGGCGGCGGCGGGATGGGGAATATCTTCGAGCAATTTTTCGGCGGCGGCGGCGGTGGTCGCGGTGGCGAAAAGGAAAGCCGCCAGCGCGGCAGCGACCTTCGCTACGACATGCAGATTACGCTCGAAGAAGCAGCCTTCGGCGTGGAGAAGGAAGTTGAAGTCTCCAAGCTCGACACTTGCGAAAGCTGCAAGGGCGCTGGCGCGGAGCCCGGTTCACGCGTCGTCTCCTGCCAGACGTGTCAAGGGCGCGGACAAGTCATCAGCAGCCGTGGCTTTTTCCAAGTCTCACAAACCTGCCCGCGCTGCCGAGGCACCGGGCAGACCGTCGAGCGCCCGTGCACCAAGTGCCGTGGCGAGGGCCGTGCCGAACAGACGCGCCGCATCAAAATCAAAATCCCCGGCGGCATTGACGACGGCTCGCGCCTCCGCATCACCGGCAACGGCGAAGCTGGCATCCGTGGCGGCCCGCGCGGCGACCTCTACGTCGTCATCCACGTCAAAGAACACGAAATCTTCGAGCGCGATGGCGAAAACCTTTTTTGCGAAATCCCCGTCAGCTTCACCACCGCCGCCATCGGCGGGGAAATCCACGTCCCCACACTCGAAGGCCCCGCCGAATTGAAAGTCCCGGCAGGCACGCAAAGCGGCACCGTCTTCAAACTGAGAGGGAAGGGGATGACCATCCTGAACAACAGCGCACGCGGCGACCTCATGGCGCGACTCATCATCGCCGTGCCGAAAAAACTCACCGCCGAGCAGCGCAAGAAACTTCAGGAATTTGCCGAGCTAGTCGGCGAAGAAGTCCCGGCGCCCGAAAAAAGCTTCATCGAGCGCGCAAAGGAATTCTTTCAGTAAAACTCCACCACGCCGAAACGCTCCTGTGTGTGGAAATTCGCGCGCAGCGGAGGTGACCATGCCGAGAGTTCCCACGGCAGCGAGCCATCGCGCGAAGGGCGGTCTATGCGGCAGAAATTCACCCGCCACCGCGCGCCTGGCTGCGGCATGGCTGCGACCGAGCGGAACGGAATCGCGATTTCCGTAGTCCACGCGCCGGGCGACTTTCGCACCAGCGTGCGCATCCCTTCGCAATCCCAAGCCCAGTCTCCCTTGTAGCCGCTGCGATTTTTGCGGAACACAATGTCGAGCGTCGCCCCCAGCGGATTCACTTCGATTTCGTAATAGCTCTCCAAATCACCGACCGGATCGAAGAAAATCTCCACCGTCTCCTCCGTGTAGAGATGCGCATCGTGCTCCGTCAGCGTCGCCCAGGCATCCGCATCCTCGCAGTGAAAAATCACGCGCCACTCGTTCGCGTCCCACGCCGAGCGCACCCACGTCCGCTGCATCGGCGCAGCCCCCGC
>CAMBOD010000089.1 GCA_945868985.1 Prosthecobacter debontii
TGAGATCAAAAGTCACGCGACGGAGCAGACGTTCCTTTTCAGCCTCCGGTGAAAGCGACAGCCCTGCCCGCGTCAGACGCTCGACGATGAACGAGTCTATGTGATTGCGGATTTCCGGCAGCGCCGGGCGCACGGGTGGAGCAAACGCCCAGTGCTTTTCGTATTTGGCACCCTGCTCGATCCAGCGGCGGAGCAAATTCTTCGTTTCCGCTGAAAGCGTCTTGTGCGACTTCGGCGGCGGCATGACCTCTTCGGGATCCGTTTCGTTGATTCGCTTCCACAATTCACTGCCCTTGATGTCGCCGGGTTTGATGATCACCGCACCGCTCTCGGCTTTGCCATAGGCTCCCTCGGCAGTATCCAGACGCATCTCCGCCTTGCGCTGTTTCGAATCAAATCCGTGGCAGGAAAAACAATTTTCCGAAAGCACAGGCCGGATGTCGCGATTGAAAGCCAGCTCACGGTCCGCCGCAACTGCCGACAATATTCCCGTCGTAATCAGAGCCAAAGCGCAGCGATTCGTGATTAGTGTCATGAGCATGGGCTCGTTTCTTTACGCCAGAATCTCTTTGATCACCTTGCTCGGTTCTACGCCGGTGAGGCGCTGGTCGAGGCCTTGGAATTTGTAGATGAAGCGTTCGTGGTCTATGCCGAGGCAGTGGAGGATGGTGGCGTTGAGATCGTTCAAGTGAACCGGCTTCTCCACTATGTTGTAGGAAAAGTCGTCGGTCTCGCCGTGGCTGATGCCGCCTTTCACTCCGCCTCCGGCCATCCACATGCAGAAGTTTCGCGGGTGGTGATCGCGTCCGTAGTTGTCCTTGCTCAGCCCGCCTTGTGAATAGACGGTGCGGCCAAATTCTCCGCCCCATACGACGAGCGTTTCATCGAGCATTCCACGATTTTTCAAATCCTGAATGAGCGCGGCGCAGCCCTGGTCGGTGTCCTTGCATTGATTGCCGAGTTCCTTCGGCAGATTGCCGTGGGAATCCCAGCCGCGATGGAAAAGTTGCACGGTGCGCACGCCGCGTTCGACGAGCCGCCGGGCGATCAAGCAGCTCTGCGCGAAGGAGCCGGGCTTGTCCACATCGGGGCCGTAGAGGTCGAGCGTTGCTTTGGTTTCGCCGCTGAGGTCGGCGAGTTCCGGCACGCTGCTTTGCAGACGAAACGCCATTTCGTATTGTTCGATTCTCGTCAGCGTGTCGGGGTCGTGGTGTTGCTTGTGGCGGTGGTGGTTGAGGTCGCCGAGCGCATCGAGCAATGTGCGGCGGTCATCGCGATCCACGCCCTGCGGATTGGGCAGATAGAGCACGGGATCCGCTTCGTTCCGAAAAGCGACGCCGCTGTATTTGCCCGGCAGAAATCCGGAGTTCCAAAGCCGCTGATAAATCGCCTGTCCGTTGCTGCCGGCGGGCCATTTGGGTGTGAGCACGACGAAGGACGGGAGGTTCTCCGAAGTGCTGCCGAGTCCGTAGGATATCCATGAACCGATGCTCGCCTTGCCGGGAATTTCCGAGCCGGTGAAAAGAAACGTGCAGGCTGGGTCGTGGTTGATGGCGTTGGTGTGGACGCTCTTGATGACGGCGATCTCGTCCGCGATTTTTCCAGTGAATGGCAGGAGATCGCTCACCCAGCGACCACACTCGCCGTATTGCCGGAATGTGAATTTCGACGGAGCGACGAGGAAGTTTTTCTGACCGGAGGTCATCGTGCTGAGTCGCTGTCCGCCTTGAATCGTGGGCGGCAGATTCTTTCCGAAAAATTCCTGCAAACTCGGCTTGTAGTCGAAGGTGTCCAGTTGCGACGGGCCACCGTTCATGTGCAGATAAATCAGCGCCTTTGCCCTTGGCTTGAAGTGTGGCAGACTGGGCAGGGCCAGTGGCGCGGCCTGCGTGCGTCGGGCGAGACCCATTTGTGCGAGTGCGACGCCGCCGAGTTTCAATCCTACGTCACCGAAAAAATTGCGCCGCGTCATCGCGCGGTGAAATACAGATTTGAGGATTTCGTTCATGTCTTTGATTTGGTCATGGGCGGACGATGACTTCATCGAGGTTCAACAAAAGATTCGCGACCTGCGTCCATGCTGCGAGTTCCGGAGTGGGGATGGTGGAGTCGGGTTTAGATTCGCCCACCGTGATGACTTGCAAGGCGACATCCGGCTTGGCCCGGTATTTTTCGAGAAAGGCATTGAGCACGGTTTGAAGCCGTCCGCTTTCCACTACATCCGGGCCGCGGTTGAGAGTGCACTGAAATGCGAACGTGATCCGGCTCGCAGTTGTGTCTCCGCCTTTTGTGATGATGCGTTGCGCGAAGGCTCGCGCAGCTTCGAAGAACTGCACGTCGTTGAGCAACTGCAACGCTTGCAGTGGTGTGTTGCCGCGATCCCGTTTGGTGCAATACGCCTCGCGGGATGGCGCATCGAAATTCATCAGAAACGGAGCGGGCGCCGTCCGTTTCAAGAAGGTGTAGATGCTTCGGCGATACAGCGCCTCGCCGCTGTCCTGCTTGTAAGAACGCGTGTTGCTGCCGACGAATCCCACAGGCTCCCAGATGTTCGGCGGCTGGTAGATGCGCACGCCCTTGCCGCCGACTTTTTCAACCAGCAATCCGGATACGATGAGCGCCTGATCTCGAATCGCCTCCGCGTTCAGGCGCAGTCGTGACGCGCGGGCGAGCAGACGGTTTTCGGGGTCTTTGCCCAAGAGATTTTCGTTGTTGTCGGACGACTGTTGATAGACCAGCGACGTCACGATGGTCGTGATGAGTTTCTTCATATTCCACCCGTTTTCGCGGAATTCGGCGGCCAGAAAATTGAGAAGCTCCGGGTGACTTGGCGGTTCACCTTGCGCGCCGAAGTCGCTGGAGCTTTTCACCAGACCAATACCAAAAAAGTGCTGCCAGAAACGGTTCACTGCCACGCGTGCAGTGAGCGGGTTTTCCGGGCTAACGATCCATTTTGCGAGATCGAGACGGTTTGGTCTCGAAGTGCCGGCGGGCAGGGGAGGTAGGAAAGCCGGCACGTTCGGCTGCACGGGTTCGCCGGGTTTGTCATAGGCACCGCGGAGCATGATGTTCGCCTGCCGCGGCGACGGCAAATCGGCCATGATGAATGTGGATGGGATCGTTCCATCGTGTGCCTTCACTTCTTTTTCCGCAGTGGAAATGGCGGACGTTAGCGGCTGCAGCACGGGCTGAGTCTTGGTGCAGACATTGATGAGATAGTAATCCCTCAGCTTCGCGATCTGCTCCTGCGTGATTTTGTCGTTTGCTGTGGTGAGGAAATTATTGATGTCCTTTGGCGCCCCCGGCAGCCCATGCATTTGATGCTGGCTGCGCCATACTTTGAAGGAAGTGCCAGCGTCGGCGGGCGGATGACTATCGCCGACGATGGAGAGACGATCCCAATAGACGAGGCCGCCGGACTGCGTGAACGCAAGCCCTGTGACAAAATCGCCGCCCTTCAAGCCAACCTTTTCCGCCGGCACTTCGAGTTTCACCCAATCATCCGCCTTTGGCAGCGCGCCTGCGGAAAAACGCTCCGTCGAATTGATGGCGCCTTGATTGATCGCATTCACGTCGCCCCACACTGCGCGATGCTTCCAGCCATCCGTGCGAAATTGCAGCATCACTGCGCTAGGTAGCTGCGCGGAATCCAGCCGCACCATCACTTGAATCACTGCGTTCTGCGGCACGTAAATCGGACGCGCGTCGCCCTCGTAGTAATCGCGCACGATGCCGTCGTCCTGACGTTTCAGCGCCAGCTTCCCGCTCGCCGGTTTGATCTCCGGCTCTCCGACAAATTTCACCGGCGACTTGCCGCTGCCAGTTTTCGTCACGGCTTTTTCGGGAAAAGCATCGTCCATCCAGACATCCTCGACGCGCTCGCCGTTTGCAGGCGCAGGTGCATCGAAGGGGTCTTGATAGACCGTGTTGTTCAACGTCGTCTCAAGTTTCTCCCGCGCCTTGTCCAGTTTGTCCTTCAGTGCATCGAGTTGCTGCCGGTTTTCCGGCGTCATGTATTTCAAGACTGGCTTCGTAAGCAGAACGTTGCCGTCATTCGCCGGGTCGGCGGCGCTGTAGAAGAAGGCATACATTTGGTAATAATCCTTCTGCGTGATGGGATCGAATTTGTGATCGTGGCACGCAGCACACTGCCCGGTGAGGCCCAGCCAGTTTTGCATCGTCGTCGCCGTGCGCTCGGATGCGTAGCGAAAGAGCTGCTCGGCATCAATCGAACCACCCTCGCCCGTGGTTACGTTGCAGCGGTTGTATCCGCTCGCGATTTTCTGTTCGTCGGTGCCGTTGAGAATGAGATCGCCCGCGAGCTGCTCGATGGTGAATTGGTCAAACGGCTGATTACGATTGAACGCGCCGACCACCCAGTCGCGGTAAAGCCACATCTGCCGTTCGTTGTCCAAATGCTGGCCGTGCGTGTCGCCATAGCGAGCGAGGTCGAGCCACCAATGCGCCATGTGTTCGCCAAAGCGCGGCGACGCCAGCAGGCGCGCGACGATCTTTTGATACGCCTCCGCCGATTCATCCTCGAGAAAAGCGGACACCTCCTCCGCTGTCGGCGGCAGCCCTGTGAGATCGAGCGTCACACGGCGGATGAGCGAGGCCTTGTCTGCGGGTGGGGAAAGTTTCAGTCCCTCCTGCGCCAGCCGGGCCATGATGAAAGTATCGATTCCATTTCGGATTGCGGATTGCGAATTGCGGATTTCCGGCAGCGCCGGTTTCACGAGCGGCTCGAAGGCCCAGTGATTTTGGTATTTCGCACCCTGCGTGATCCAGAGCTTCAATGTCTCCTTTTGCTCAGCCGAAAGAGTTTTGTGTGTCTTTGGCGGAGGCATCACTTCGTCCGGATCCGTTTCGTTGATTCGCTTCCACAATTCACTGCCTGCAGGATCGCCCGATTTAATCGCGACACGGCCTTCTTCCAGCGCAGCCTTCGCTCCCGTCTCCTCATCCAGACGCAAGTCCCCCTTGCGCTTCTTCGCGTCCGTCCCGTGACACGCGAAACAATTCTCCGAAAGTATTGGCCGGATATCGCGATTAAAAAGAAGTTCGCCAGCAAACGTCACGCTTGCCGATGCACTCATAAAAGCGACGGTAATAAATCGGAGATTCCTGTGAGGTTTGTGGAGCATGAAACGCCTCAAACTAACCTCTCCGCGCTCTGGGCGAAGAATAATTTCTCATGTGCGCCAATGTTAGTCCCATGACGACGCGATTAATAAAAGAGTTCGAAAAATGGGCTTATGCTCTGTTCATTGATGTGTTGCATCAAGTGCGCTCTAACTTTTTTAAGTTCGCTGGGTCTTTCCGCGTAGCCAAGAGCAGGCACGCCGTTCTACGGTGCGTGTTCAATCCTTCGCCAAAACCACACATTCACACATGAACGAACCATCCATCATCCCAGTCAATCGTCGTAGTTTTCTTCGTCGCAGCGGCGGCATCCTTAGCGGCGTCGCCCTTGCTGGCGCACTTGATCCCGCGCGCTATGCACACGGTGCCTCTACGAGCGAGGAGTTGAAAATTGCGCTTGTTGGCTGCGGTGGACGCGGCAGTGGTGCGGCCAGTCAGGCGCTGAAGACTCAAAATCTGGGCCCAGTGAAGCTCGTCGCGGTGGCGGATGTTTTTGAAGACCGACTGAAAGGCGCGCTCGGCAATCTCACCAGCCAGCACAAGGAACACGTGAAGGTGGACAAGGAGAGCCAGTTCCTCGGTTTCGATGCCTACAAAAAAGCCATCGCCATGGCGGATGTGGTCATCCTCACCACACCTCCCGGCTTTCGTCCGATGATGTTCGAGGAAGCCATCGCGCAGGGCAAACATGTCTTCATGGAAAAGCCCGTCGCCACCGACGCAGCGGGCGTGAACCGCGTCCTCGCCGCCGCCAAGATTGCGAAGGAAAAAAACCTAAAGGTCGGCGTCGGTCTCCAGCGCCATCACTCGAAAGGCTACATCGAAACCATCAAGCGCATCCACGACGGAGCCATCGGCGACATCACCTCCGCGCGCTGCTACTGGAATGGCGCGACGCCGTGGTTGAAGAAACGTGCCGACCTCGAAAAAGCCGCCGGACGCAAGCTCACCGAAATGGAATACCAGATGCGCAACTGGTATTACTTCGCATGGATTTGCGGCGACCACATCGTCGAGCAGCACATCCACAACATTGACGTCATCAACTGGGTGAAAAAAGGATTTCCCGTCAAGGCATCGGGCATGGGCGGATGCGAAGTCCGCAAAGGTGAGGACTACGGCGAAATCTTTGACCACCACGCCGTCGAATTTGAATACGCAGACGGCACCCGCTGCTCCAGCTTCTGCCGCCACATCGTCGGCTGCTGGAACTCCGTCAGCGAACACGTCGTCGGCACCAAGGGAACCAGCAACGTCGGACGCAACATCATCAGCCCCACCGGCGGCGACGCATGGCGCTTTGATGGCAAGGGCGAAAAGGACGCGTATCAAGTCGAACACGACGTTCTTTTCGAAGCCATTCGCAACAACAAGGAACACAACGAAGCTGAACTCGGCGCGATGAGCACCGCCACCGCCATCCTCGGACGCGAGGCCACCTACAGCGGCGTCGAAGTGGAAATGGCCGCCTTCCTCAAGCGCAGCAGGTCCATCTTCCCGCCGAACCTCGCGTGGGACGCCGACATGCCCGTGAAGCCCGGCAAAGACGGCATCTACCCCCGCGCCGTCCCCGGCCAATACAAACCCGTCTAAAGACGAAGAGCACCCTGCGGTAAGCAAAGAGCGTGCTGAGGCGCTCACGGATCCAGTGCAAGCGTCTATGCACTGCTTATGTGGTGCGGTAAACGTTCACACGTGCATCGTCGCCCGAAATGCACGAAACTATCAGGCATATTTCCATCTCGATCTCTATGTGATTTCCTGCGCGTGGTTTCTGGATATGAACCTTCCCGTTTCACATTTGCTCTGTCTGGCATCTCTTGTCTTCCAAATCACCTCGGCTGATGCGGGCGCGGCGGATTGTGTCGTGAAAGAATACGAGAAGGAGTTCACGACTTATCCGTATTCGGATGCGGACCCGGTGCCGATGATGTCGCGGTTTTATCCCTACTTCCGCTACGATGGTTTTACGAACAAGCCGGTGCAGAAGAAGTGGAAGGTGGTGGAGCTTTCCAACGAATATGTGCAGGTGCTGATCCTGCCTGAGATCGGGGGGAAGGTGTGGACGGCGATTGATAAGACGACAGGGAAGGTGTTTCTTTACGACAATCATGTGGTGAAGTTTCGCGACATCTCGATGCGCGGGCCGTGGACGAGTGGAGGCATCGAGCCGAACTACGGCATCTTCGGCCATACACCGAATTGCTTTTCGCCGGTGGATTACACGACGCGCCGCGAGGCGGACGGGAGTGTGACTTGCACCATCGGCGCGCTGGATTTGCTGACGCGCAGCACGTGGCGACTGGAGGTGAAGGTGGCGCCGAAGCAGGCGTTTTTCACGACGCGTTCGCTTTGGCATAATGCGTCGGGGATGGAGCAGCCGTATTACACTTGGATGAATGTGGGCATTAAGTCGGCGGGAAATTTGCAGTTTATAAATCCGGGGACGAATTACATCGGGCACGATGGCGATGCGCACCCATGGCCGGTGGATGAGAAGGGGCGGGAGATT
>CAMBOD010000090.1 GCA_945868985.1 Prosthecobacter debontii
TGGTAGCCGAAGCCGACGTCGGTTTTCGCTCCGTAGGCGGCTTCGAGGGCGGCGCGCTTTTTGTCCTGCTCCATTTGGTAGAGCTTGGATTTGATCATTTTCAAAGCGGTGACTTTGTTTTGCGCCTGACTGCGCTCGACCTGACACGCGGCGACGATGCCGGTGGGCAAGTGGGTGATGCGGACGGCGGTTTCGACTTTGTTGACGTTCTGGCCACCTTTGCCGCCGGCGCGGTAGGTGTCCACTTTGATGTCGGCGTCGCTGATTTCAATGGGGGCGTCTTCTTTCATTTCGGGGACGGCGTCCACGCTGGCGAAGGAAGTGTGGCGGCGCTTGTTGGAGTCGAAGGGCGAGATGCGGACGAGGCGGTGGACACCGCGTTCACATGCGAGGTAGCCGAATGCGTGTTCGCCCTCGATGCGTAGGGTGGCGCCTTTGATGCCTGCTTCTTCGCCGAGTTGGATGTCCACGGTGGAGACTTTGAAATTGTTGCGCTCGGCCCAGCGGACATACATGCGCATGAGCATGTCGGCCCAGTCGCAAGACTCGGTGCCGCCCGCGCCGCTGTGGATGGTGAGAAAGCAGTTGCAGCGGTCGCTCGGCCCGCTGAGGAATTGCTGAAGCTCGAAGGCGTCGAGCGTGCGTAGAAAGGCGGCGTGCTCGCGCTCAAACTCTGGGACGGTGCCTGCGTCCTCAATGGCGAATTCTTTCAGCACATCGAGATCGGCGGCGTTCCTTTCGAGTTCGAGGAAAGGGTTTATCTTCCGCCTCAAGCCACCGACTTCCTCGACCTGCTGCTGGGCTTTTTCCTGGTTGTTCCAGAAATCCTGCGCGGCCATCCGCTCTTCGAGTTCTGTGAGGCGGGCTTGGAGTTTTGGGACGTCAAAGGAACCTCCGCATTTCGGCGACGCGCGCCTTCAGTGCAGAGGTATCAATGGTAGCTGGATCAATGGCCATGAGTGGGCGCGAAAACTAACGGCGAGGCGCAAAGTGGCGAGGGAAATGTCTGCGGAGGTAGGGATGTTTTTACAAAAGACCTAATTTTTCCCGCACCTCGGACGTGTATCGAATTGGCATGAAAAGAATCTTTTTCACAAAAAAGTCTAAGGATTCATCTCTGCGGACCGTGGGAGTCATTGACACCGCAACTTAAAGCCATTTAATTACAAACAATATGGACGTTTCCTTCGAGCCACCACCACAGACCCAAGAGCCCGCCACTTCCATCCAACAAAAGCTGACGGATGCCCGATACTTTTTCCTCTCACTGACGATTCACATCATCCTCGTGATATGCGCGGCCTACATCATTATCACCAAAGTGATGGAGCCGCCGGATTTCGTAGCCGAGGGCGGTGACGGGCTCATATCTCAAACCGAGGAACCTGCTGCAGAAGCTGCTCCCGAGTCCGCCCCTGCTGAGCCGACTGAGACCGAAGCGCCCAGTGTAACCAATCCCACGCTTGATGTGATCAGCACGACAGCGGCTACCAACTCCTTCAAAGTAGCCACTGCATCTGTAAAGGTGAACATCAGCACAGCTACCGACCTCACCAAGGCTGTAGGGCAGATGAGCAAGAACACTGGCGTTTCCGGCGCTGGTCTTCCCGGCACGATGGGCGGACGCACTGGTTCGGGCAGAGGGAAGGCGATGGCGAAAAATAAGATGAAGTCTGGAACTGAACTCGCTGTTCTTCGCGGGCTGGAATGGCTGCGATTGAATCAAAACGCAGATGGAAGCTGGGGGAGTAATTCCGGAGGGGACACTCAGAATAGCGCGATGACAGGGCTTGCACTGCTTTGCTTCCTTGGTCACGGCGAAACAAACACATCCGAGCAATATGGACTTACGGTGAATAAGGCCGTTCAGTGGATTCTCGACAAAGGAACGGCAAGTCAGGGCCGCATGAACTTTGAGGGCGGCTTTACGCAAAATGGAGTGTATGCGCACGGCATTCTTACCTACGCACTTGGCGAGTATTTCACCATGAGCAAGGACGAGCGATGCACAGAGTTGCTCAAACAGGCCATCAATCACATTATTGCGGGACAGGGCCCCGGCGGTGGTTGGACGTATAGCTTTAGCAAGGCGGATAATGATCTTTCCGTGAGCGGCTGGCAGATTCAGGCGCTGAAAGCTGCGCATCTTTCGCAACTAAACATCCCCGGAGTGGACGAGGCTCTCGATAAGGCAATGACGTATCTCGTAAGTGTGAAAGGCCCTCAAGGCGGCTACGGCTATCGTGGCCCAGAAGATCGCCTGAGTCTCTCTGGGGTCGGCGTTCTGTGTCGTCTATTTTGGAAAGGAGATCGCGGCGACATCAAGCAAGGTATGGCGTGGATATTGAACCAGATTTCAGCTAAGGACAAAAATAAACCTCTGCAATACAAAGGTCCGGAATCAGATATCTATGCTTGGTATTACCACACTCAGGCCGCGCTGATGTTCGGTGGCGAGGCATGGGATGTTTGGAACAAATGGTTTCAGGATGAAATCGTAGGCGCTCAAAATCCCGATGGAAGCTGGCCAGCACCCGGCGGCGGGCATGGTCCTGTCAAAGAGGAAACGCTGACAGGAAAAACCTATCGCACGACGCTTTGCATTTTGATGCTGGAAGTCTTTTATCGCTATATGCCGAGCCACACGGCCCTTTGAGTTATAGTGTTTTTAAAAAGGCCGCGCTCACAGGCGCGGCCTTTTTAATTTTACTGAATTGAGTGCTGTTCAGTGGCTGCCACTTGGTGCTTCGATTTACTTTCGGTATTTTGCCAATGAAAACCACCGCACCCAGTAAGCGATGACAGAACCCCTAAGCCCTAAAATGATTCGACGCTTCCGACTCGGACGCGTGTGGGCGACTACTTGGCGGGCCTTGGTGAAATACAACGAAACGGACGGCGAGCAGCGCGCGGCTTCTTTTGCTTACTACGCTTTGTTTTCGATGCTGCCGCTGGTGGTGCTCTTCATTTCGATTGGCACGCGCTTTCTCGGAGGTCGGGAGCAGGCGACGAATGCGGTCTTTCATCTGATGGCCGACTACCTCGTCGTGGATCTAGGCAGCGCCGAGCAACTACGCGTGACTGTGAACAGCTTTATGAACACGCGACTCGGCTCGGGTCTCATCTCGCTGGCCATCGTGCTGTGGTGCTCGATGCGATTTTTTCAATCGCTCGTGCACGGGGTGAATCGCGCATGGGGAACCAAGGAATACACGTGGTGGCGCATCCCGCTGAAAAACCTGTTGATGATGTTGATACTCACGAGCGCGCTGCTGATTGGTATTGTCGCTCCTGCAATTTTGAACAGCATCGAACACTACTATCGGGAACATCCCGATTTGTTTCGCTTCGACTTCGGACTGGGTAGCCGACTCTTCCATTTTGCCCGCTGGTCGCTCCCGCCACTGCTGCTGTTTTACGCGCTCGTGCTGTTTTATAAATTTGCGCCACGGCGGACGACAACCTTCCGCGAGGTGTGGCTGGAGGCTGTTCTAGTCACACTTGCGCTTGGCGGTATCCAAAAGCTCTTCGTCTTCTACACAGGCAAAGTTGCCGATTTCAACAACCTATACGGAGCATTTGGGAGTGTGCTCGCACTGCTGATGTGGATTTATTTCACCGGAGCGCTCATTATTCTCGGCGGATGTTTTTGCGCCGCTCGCGCGGAAATCAAACAGGGAATCGCAGACCAGGCCGAGGACGCTCACGCCCGCTGGCCGGGTGGCGATCCCGTTGGATAAGCGGACGGCTCAATAATTTCTATTCCCGTTGGCGCGGATTCTGATTCCACTCCGGCTGTGGCAGAGAGTTCCAGACCAGCTATAGACGCAGAAGTTCATGTCCTAATCATCGAGGACAATGAAGAGCACGCACAGTTGCTCGAAAAGCTGCTCGCCTCCTCCGAGTATCCACGATTTCGCGTGAGCATCGTGCACACACTTGCCGCAGGCTTGGAAAGCTTGCAGTCGGGCAGTATCGAAATGGTGCTGCTGGATCTCACGCTACCAGACAGTCAGGGGACTCCCACTTTCTGCACAGTAAGCGAGGTCGCTCCTAAATTGCCAATCGTCATCCTCAGCGGGATCAGCGATGTAACGGTCGCCATCGAAGTCGTTCAACTCGGCGCACAGGATTACCTGGTGAAAGGGCACGTGGATAATCATCTGCTGCTGCGCTCTATCCAGTATTCAATCGAGCGCAAGCGTGCTGAGATTGCGCTAAGGGAAGCGCACGACGAACTCGAAGCTCGTGTGCAGGAACGCACCGCCGAACTTCTCGAAGCGAACAATCGCCTTCACGCGGAAATCGCCGAGCGTAAGCGGGCGGAGGAGCAGTCGCTTGAGAGCAACCGCCAGTTGATGGATGCGCTCGCTGAATTGCGAGCCATGCAGCAAGACCTCGTTCGCCGGGAGAGATTTCAAGCGCTCGGTCATATGGCGGGTGGAATTGCCCATGAGTTCAATAATGTTCTCACACCCATAGTCGGTTTCGCCGGGCAGCTACTGCAGCATGACGACATGCTCGCGAACCCGGAAATTGTGCGCGGATACATTCAGAAAATTCACACCGCAGCGCAGTCAGGGGCTCGTGCGGTTGCCAGAGTGCGGGGTTTCGTGCGTGCGGAAGCGGGAGTGTTTGGTGCCATGAATGTGCCGGAGGTGATTGAGTCAGTTGTGACTTTTACAGAGCCGAAGTGGAAGGATGAGGCCCTTGCTGCCGGTGTGAGCATCGGCATTGCAACGCAAGTTGATGAAGTCCCGGAAGTTCATGGAGACGCGGCACAGATCGGGGATTTGCTGGCTCAACTGATTTTTAATTCCATCCGCTCCGTCTCCCGTCGCGGCATGGTCACAATTGCCGCTGAAAATCGTGGCTCTGAGATCGCGATAATAATTCAAGACGATGGCTGCGGCATGAGTGAGGGCGTGCGTCTTCGTTGTCTTGATGCGAAGTCATGTCTTGCGCCGCAAAATGGCAGGCTGACTGGATATGGCATCGTGCATGGAATATTGGCGCAGCATAGTGGCCTGCTCGAAATCGAAAGTCAGGAGGGTAAGGGAACGCGTGTGGTGATTATTCTACCGACGGTTATAAAAGAAGCGCCGCCGGTCGTTATTCCCAAGCAGGCGGCTGCACCTGCAAAATCGCTAAGAATACTTGTCGCCGATGACGAACCGATGGTCCGTGAAGTCATTCAGATGTATCTCGCCGAGGATAATCACATCGTAGAAGTTGCTGTGAATGGCCGGGAGGCGTTGGAGAAATTTAAAGCGGCTGACTACGACATTGTGCTCACGGATCGCTCAATGCCTGAACTGAGCGGCGATGAACTCGCGCTTGCTGTAAAGCAACTCAAGCCCGGAATTCCGGTTGTCCTGCTCACCGGTTTTGGTGAGCTGATGAATGCGGAAGGCGAGCGACCTGAGGGCGTGGACATCATCGTCTCAAAGCCTTTCAACCTCGACACGCTCCGCTCAGCACTCGCGATTGCGTAGTTATTCGCGAAAGCCGAATTGTGTTCCGAGCGCGAGGCACTCAGCGAGCGGACGCAGGCCGCCGGTGCAGGTGGCATCGCTTAAATTCGCGGCGGCAGCACACACGCCATAGCGGAGCTGCTCGGAAACGGATTTTCCATCATGCCAGCCGAGTAGGACGCCCGCTGCAAAAGCATCGCCAGCGCCTGCCGCGCCTTTGATGTAGCCGCTTGCGGGCAGCTTCACCGAGCCGTGCTCCACCCAGCCGTCGTGACCGAGCGCGACGCCGCCTTCGGGGAAATGCACCACGACCCGCTCACGAACGCCAGCATCGAGGAGCGCCTGCATCGCTGCCCGAAGTTCGCTGCGCACAAGTTTGTCGCCATCGCGCACCTTGCGGCCAGTCACGCGGCCCGCCTCGAATTCATTCATGATGCACACATCCACATACTTCAGCGCGGGCATGACGATTTTTGGAAATCGGTCGCTGTCTTCGCTCACGCAATCAATGCTCGTCTTCATTCCCGCAGCTTGAGCTCTTGCGAGCACTTCCGCTGCAACTGTTCCGTGCGTCGGACTGGGGCCGTCCATTCTGTCCATCAATAGCAGGTAGCCCAGGTGAAAATGTTTCGCTGTCGAGTTGGTGAAGTCAAAATGCTCAGAGCCCAGCTCTGCATTTGCGCCGCGTGCGTGGAAAAAGGTTCGTCTCCCAGTGCTGCTCACTGTCATCACATCGGTGAAACTTGTCGGCGAATGCTTCGAGCGCAGCAGCGCGGTCGTTTCGATGCCGTGCTTGCGGCAGATATCTTCGATCCAGCGTCCATTATCGTCATCGCCCACAAGCCCTGCGGCGAGCAACGGGAAATTGGCTCCCATGATCGCAACATCTACAAGGATGTTGAAAGGAGAGCCGCCGGAGCCTCTGATGGTCGCCGAGATATTGGCCAGAGCATCCTGCTGGGGCCACACATCAATCATTTTTACTGCGTCAACAATCCAGTTTCCGCCCGCGAGAATGCCGTTCCGATTACTCATAGTCGTGTTTGAAAAAATCTACGCGGAGCAGGGTGGGAGTGACTCCGCCGGGTTGTGTCACTTCATCCGGTCGAAGTTCTTCTGCAAAATCTGCCAGTCGGGAACTTCCGCGAATTTGGCGCGCGCATCGGTGATGAGTTTTGCCTCGTTCGCGTTTTTCGTCGGGCGGTTCACTTTGTAGAAAGTGCCGAACATGCCGGGCCACGGCTCGTCGCAGAGTTTGTAGGCGGCGTATTCGTCCGTCACGTCGTGGTCGGTGGGAATCTCCGGGAAGGTGCCGCCTTTGCGCGGAATCGCCGCATCGAATGCACCGGGGAAAAACTCGACGCACTCGCTGAGCACTTCGATGAACGAGAAGCCGTCATGACTCATCGCAGCGTCCATGAGGCCGAGCAGATGGTTCACATTTGTCGCCGTGCTGCGTCCGACGAAAGTCGCGCCCGCGCAGATGGCCTGCTTCATCGGATTCACGGGGCGGTCTGTGCTGCCGCCGATATCGGTCTTCGATTTGAAGCCGACGGGCGAAGTGGGCGAGGTCTGCTTTTTCGTGAGGCCATAGACGAAATTGTCCATGACGACGTACGTCATCTTGATGTTCTTGCGCGCGGTGTGCGTGAAGTGGTTGCCGCCGATGGAAAATGCATCGCCGTCGCCGCCGAAGACGAACACGTGAAGGTCGGGACGCGAGAGCGAGACGCCGCTGGCGAAGGCGAGTGCGCGACCATGGATGAAATGTGCGCCGTGTGCCTGCACGAAATACGGGAAGCGTGACGAGCAGCCGATGCCCGCGACGGTGCAGATGTTTTCATGCAGCATCTTCCGTTTTTCGATGAGCTTGTAATAGAGAGCGAGGACGCTGAAGTCGCCGCAACCGGGGCACCACGTCGGGTGATCGGCGGCGGTTTCCTTTTTGGTGAGCGGTTTGCGGTCGGCGTCGGCGAGCGGCGCGGGAACGGGAAGCGTCGCAGCGACGCCGGTGCGTGTGAGATTTTCGTTAGGAATGGCGATGGTGCTCATGGAAAAAGTTACTTAGTAAGTGAGAGGGCGCGTGTGAGGATTTCTTTCACCTTCCACGGGAGGCCGTCGGTCTTGGTGACGCTCTTGATGCGCGGATCGCAGTAGAGCGAGCGGAG
>CAMBOD010000091.1 GCA_945868985.1 Prosthecobacter debontii
GTCGCGAAGTCCACCTCGTTACTGTTTCTGTCGAAAACCTTCCTGCTCCACCACCCGAGGGCGAACCCGAATACGCCACACTCAATGGCTACATGACCGCGAGTTGGAGCGAGGGTGACGTCGCCATGATGCTCATCGGCAAAGTCGAGCGTGCGGATCTGGAAAAACTATTCGTAGCCACCACGAAGACGGCGCTCCACTTCCACGCACACAATCTCCTGGCCGCACGCTGAACGCGCAAATCACGCGCATCACTTTATCCAACCATCATGTTCAAAAGACTCACGTATATTTTCATCGCCGCAGTTCTCAGCGTCACCGCACGCGCGCAGAAAGATTCCGAAGGCAAAATCATCTCCGAGCCCGTCATCGTCGCTGACACCACAGCGTTCACGCCCGGCAAAGCATTCACCGTCGGCATTCACTTCAAGCTCTCGAATGGCTGGCATCTTTACTGGCAGTGGCCGGGCAGCGTCGGCAAGCCGCTCACCATCGAGTGGGAGTTGCCCGATGGCTGGAAAGCAGACGACATTCAGTGGCCGCTGCCCGAATTACTGGCAGATAGCGAGGGAGGTAGATTTTACGGCTACGAACACGAAGTCGTCTTCCCCGTCGTCATCACACCCGGAGAAAAACCGGCGAGCGGCAGCGCAAAGATTACCGCAAAACTTGACTGGCTTGCTTGCAAAACAGAATGCGTCCCCGGCAAAGCCGACGTAACTTTAAACCTGCCCATCGGCAGTCCTGCTCCCGCCAACGTCGAGCTGTTCACAAAGTGGCGCGCACTGCTTCCGCAAAACAGCCCGGCTCCCACGCAGGATGTAAAAGTCACTTCCGTCGGCAAACAACTCAGCGTCCGCGTCGGGGGACTCGACAAAGCACTCGGTGTGGAATTTTTTCCTCTCCCGCCCGCGAATTTCTCCGGCAACTTCGACTACGGATCAAAGCTCGCGAGTGAAACCAACGCCGATGGCGCACGCACTTTTTCCTACAAATTTGAAAGCGACCTGTCCGGATGGGGTGGCTTGCTCGTCGTAAAAGACGCGGACGGCGTGCGGCGCGGCTGGTATGTCGGCGGTGAAAACTCGGGTGCTGCCGGTGGCGCACCATCAACCGCGCAGAAAAAGTCCGACGAAATCGTCGGTGACGACGGCGGCTGGAATCCTTTCGACGACATCGCAAAGGACATCGCCAGCAAACCCTCCTCCAGTTTTCTTGCACTGCTGCTGCAAGGCTTTCTCGGCGGCCTGCTGCTCAATCTGATGCCCTGCGTGCTGCCCGTCATCAGTCTGAAAATCTTCGGCTTCCTCCAGCAGGCAGGCGAAGCGAAAGACCGCGTCTTTAAACTCGGTCTCGCATTTTGCGCCGGTGTGTTTGCGTTCTTCATGATTCTCGCAGTCGCCATCGTTGCGCTCGCTTCGTTTGGAAAAACACTCGGCTGGGGCGAGCAATTTTCAAATCCGCTGCTGCTCACCGCCATGCTCGGCATCGTGTTCCTTTTCGGACTGAGCCTGCTGGGTGTTTTCGAGATCACGCTCGGTGGTGGCGCGTCATCAAAGCTCAGTGAACTCTCCTCGAAGGAAGGCCCCGGCGGCGCATTCATGCACGGACTTTTCACCACATTGCTCGGCACGAGTTGCACCGCTCCGCTCGTCGGCCCGGTCATCGGCACGGCGATAACGCGACCCGGCGCAGAAGTGTTCGCGCTCTTCGCCGCCATCGCTACAGGGCTTTCCCTTCCGTATTTTCTGCTCACGTGGAAGCCCGCATGGATGCGCTATCTGCCGAAACCCGGCACATGGATGGTGCGCTTCAAACAAGTGCTCGGCTTCGTGATGCTCGCCCTCGTCGTGTGGCTGCTCGGCTCGCTGCCCGCCAAGTCCGCCATCGTCATGGCCTCATCATTTCTGCTCGTGCTCGGCTTCGGTGCGTGGCTGCTCGGCACTTATCACGACTCGCGCTGGCCGCTGCCTGTCACCATCGTCCTCGCCATCGCGGGCTGGTTTCAATTTGTGCAGGGAAAAGTGAACATCGCCGCCGACACCGGCGCTGACGGAGGGGCAAATGCCGAGGGCGTGGTGTGGGAGCCGTTCTCCATCCCGCGTATGCGTGAGGCGCTCGAAGCCGGGCAGCCTGTGTTTGTGGATTTCACCGCAGACTGGTGCCTCAACTGCAAAGCCTACGAAAACCTCGTCATCAACACTGCGCCCGTCACTGCTGCACTCAAAGCGAAGAACGTCGTCACCATCCGCGCCGACTACACCAACCGTCCGGCGGTGATTGATGCGCAATTAAAAAAATGTGGCCGCGCAGGTGTTCCGCTCTACGTGCTCTTCCGCAAACGCGGTGACTACTGGCTCGCCGACGGACTCACCCAGGGCGAACTGCTCAAGCAAATCAACAAGCCTTAGCCTACTTTCACCGGCTCATCCGACGGGGCGAGCATCGCCTTTACACTGCGCAAAAGCTTCTCGGCAGTGTAGGGTTTTTCGAGAAATGTTTTCACACCGAGGCTGTTCAGAATCGTCAAATTTTCCTTCTGAATGTGACCGCTGGAAACGATCACTTTCACATTCGGATCCAGCTTGCGCAGTGAACGCACGAGCGAAATACCGTCCATCATTCCCATGTGGAGATCGGTTACGACCACTGCGATGGCGGAGCGTCGCTCGAAGTAGAGCGCAAGCGCGTCCGTGCCATCCTCGGCGGTGTAGCAGTGATAGTTGTTCGCTTCGAGCGTGGCCACGATGGCCTCGCGGATGGGCGCTTCGTCGTCCACCACGAGCACCAGTTCCCCCTTACCACGGAGCAAAGCGGCATCCTCGGTTTTTTTCTCCTCCGTTTTCGCCTCACGATTTGCGGGAAAGAAAACTTTGAACGTCGTGCCCACTCCAACCTGACTCTGCAAAGTGATGAAGCCTTTGTGGCCTTTCACGATGCCGATGACCGTCGCGAGACCAAGGCCCGTGCCCTTGCCCTCCGCCTTCGTGGTGAAGAACGGATCGAAAATTTTCTCCATCACTTCGGGCGTCATTCCCTCGCCAGTATCCGTGACGCTGAAGCACACGTGCGGGCCGAGTTTGGAGCCGGGATTCATGCTCGCGAGATGCTCGTCCACCTCCATGTTTTCGCACGCCACGCGCAGAATGCCGCCCTTCGGTCCCATCGCATCGCGCGCGTTCACACAAAGGTTGAGCAGCACCTGATGAAGCTGCGTCGCGTCGCCAATCAAGAGCCAGGGCTCAGCCGAAAAGTTCGTCTGAATGTCTATATTCTTGGGGAAGGTCTGCATCATCACCTTCGTCATTTCTGTGATGAGATGCTTCGGCTGGAGTAGGACACGCTCGCCTTCCGCGCCACGGGCGAAAGTGAGCACTTGCTTCACGATTCCCGCACCACGCTCGGCACTGCTCTCGATGATCTGGAGCATCTTCTGGTCTTCCGGCCCGAGCGACTGACGCATGATGCCGGTCGCCATGAGGATCGGCGAAAGAATGTTATTGAGGTCGTGCGCAATGCCGCTCGCCAGCGTCCCGAGACTTTCCAGCCGTTGTGCACGGAGAATCTGGGACTCAAATTTCTTCGCTTCCGAAATGTCCGTGCTGATCAGCAACACCGCCTTGGGCTGCTTGGTTTCCTCGTCGCGAGCGAGAGTCCATCGCGTATTCACCACCGCCTTGCCGCCGTCCTTGCGCACATGATTCATCTCTGCACTCCAGTCGCCTTTTTCCAAAAGGCCGCTCATGCACTTCAGCACGGTTTCCATTTCTACTTTGAAAAGCTCGTGAACTTTTTTTCCAGCGGCCTCCTCCGGTGTCCAGCCGTAGATCTTCGTCGCGCCCTGATTCCAAAAAAGGACTTCGCGTTCCAGATTGCAGACGACGATCGCATCGGTGGCGAGGTTCAGGATGTGCGCCAGCTCCCGGTTTTCCGCCTCGGCCTGCCGCTGCTCGGTGCGGTCAATGATGGTGACATGAATCGCATTACGCCCTGCAAAATGCACCACCTGCCATGCTGTCTCCACGGCGACGATCTCGCCGCTCTTCGTGAGGTGCTGCCAGTCACAGTCCGTGCTCAAACCACCAGCGGTGCCAAACTCCACTCGACGCCTATATTCCAGAAAAGTGGGCAGATCCGATGCCGGGTGCACTTGGTCCGCAGTCATCGCGAGGAATTGCGCACTCGACCAACCATATCGCTCGATAGCCGCATCGTTCACCGCGAGGAATTTCAGCGTTTCCGTGTCAAAAATCCACATCGGCAACAATGCCTTCCCGAAAAGCTCATCGAACCCTGGCTGAGCGAGCGCAGCAGGTGCGGCGAAGACCGTTTCCGCCGGGGAGTTTTGGGCGTCAAACGGTATCGGAGTCAGACTGGTTAGAAGTTGGTCGGGCACAGAGCAGCTTTGGGAAAGCAGCTTCCGGGCGCAAATAGCGGGATTTTTCGCTGTTTCTTTGAGCTTTCAGAAGTGAGCAATCGCACACCTAGCCGCTAATTCCGCAACTTCGGTGAAATACGGATGGATTTCGGTTTTCCAGTCGGCAGCCAGCCTTCTGTCGTTTGCAAAATTCCAACGACCTGTTTGGGCAGCGGTTTGTGAAAATACTCTGAAACCGTCTGCCTCAGCACGAACTCACCCTCCCCTTTCACCAAAGACTCCGGCTTGTTCGGATCAATGAGTCCGTCCTCGGTAAAAAACGCCACTTTTTTCACAGCAGGAAAATGCGCCTTCGCTTCTGCCGTCACCGGCTTGATGCTCAATGTAATCTCTCCGTCCTTGTGTGAAGCAACCGCCGCCCAATCGCTCGACTCGCTTGCAACGCCCGCCCGACTTTTCTCAAACATCTTCGCCCATCGCCCATCGCGCTGAGTTTCGCCATCCGCTACTGGCAATTCAATGCTCAGATCCTTGCCCCCCGGATGGCAGTTGCGCCCGCAGCACATCCAGCGCGCTTTGCCCTCGAGTTTCACCACTTTTCCCGGCTGCAAATTCTTCGGCGGCGTGATTCGCATCGGCAGCAATTTCTCGCCATGAAAACCCTGCGCTTTGATTTGAAACATAAACACCCGCTCCGGCTCGGGCCATTCGATCAGATCCGCTTTCCAGCCCTTCGGCAGCTTCCACTCCATCACAGTCGGAATGCCCACGATGCCGGTGTATTTCCAATACGTGTGATACCCGCGCGGATGCTCCAGATGCAGCCCGACGTAAAACGGCTTGCCTGGCTGTATCGCTGTCACTTCGGAAACCAGCTCGATGCTCAGCGGATTTTCCACAGCGAATCCCGTGAGTGAAAAAAAACAAAAAGCGAAGAATGCAACACATCTCATAACGCCCCCAAGCCTGCGCATCCCGCGCGAACTTACAATGCATATCCCGCGTCGCTTTGAAAAAACCCGCTTGCTGCACGCGCCACATCCCACTGCACTGCGCCTCATGCGCATCTCCGTCCATGTGCCCTCGCAAACGCTCGACCTGCTCGATGACTCGGGCTCACTCCTGCGCCGCTATGTGTGCTCGACCTCGAAATTTGGCCTCGGATTCGAACCCGGCTCGAACTGCACACCGACGGGACGCTTCCGCATCGCGGAAAAAATCGGCGACGGCGCAAAGCCCGGCATCATTTTCAAATCACGCGTCGCCACACGAAAACGCGGACGCGAAGACGACGAAGCGGATCACGTCCAGACGCGCATCCTCTGGCTCGACGGCCTCGATAAAAAAAACGCGAATACCAAATCGCGTTACATTTACATCCACGGCACCAACGCCGAATCACACCTCGGCACACACGCCAGCCACGGCTGCGTGCGCATGGGAAATCAAGACATCATCGAATTATTCGATATGGTTTCTGTCGGCACCAAGGTCACCATCAGCGTCACACTCTGATCGCATGACGAAGATTTGCGTTGTCTCATTTCATCAAACCCGCCTATCTGAAAACTTATATGCAACCTGCACTGAAGGAGGTGACACACTGAAATGCGCATTATCGCTCTTATCGCTCTTGCAGCCATGACGTTCGGATTCGCCGCTTGCTCTTCTGACAAGCCCGCACCCGCACCGGCTCCAGCCAAAGGCTACTCCAAGTAGTCCCACTTCCCAACCAAGGGATTTTAAAAGGTCAGACCGCTCGTCGGTCTGGCCTTTTCTTTTGCATTCACTTCCCCGGCGGCACGGAAACGTGCTCACTCCCCGCGAGCAGGAAACGCCACGGCAAATGTTGCGCTCGCGAAATGCCGATACGCGCATCCGTCTTCACAGCCACGGGCGATGCGGGCGGGAGAAAAGACGCGCCATTTCCTCCGCAGAAATCGCGACCGTGATCGCGCCCCGTGACGCCGAGCGCCTGCGCCAGTTTCCCCGGCCCGCTGCACAGCGCCTGTGGCTTTAAAGTCTTTGCGCTCTTTTGCGCAGCGGATCGCCGACGCGTCATCGCTGCGAGACCGGCGACTGGCTCCAGCGCGCGGAGCAACACGAATCCTTCCTCCGCGCCGCCCTTCACCAGCACATTCAGCATCCAATACATCCCGTAGTTGAAATACACATACGCCGCGCCGGGCGGATGCGCCGCGACAAACGCCCGCGCACTGGGTCGCGTCCACGTGTGACACGCCTCATCGCCCACCGCGCTGTAAGCCTCCGTCTCCGCGACCACGCCCGCGCATTTTCCCCACACGAGCGTGCAGCCGATTAGCTCCCGCGCACACGTCACCGGGTCGCGCATGAAAAATTCCCGTGGCAGAAAATCGCTCACAGCCCCGTGGGATGCGCGATGAATTCGCACGGGATGCAAAACTTCTTCGCCACATGCTCGCCGAGCGCCCGCACGCCGAAAGTCTCCGTCGCATAATGCCCCGCGTAGAAAAGATTCACACCCAGTTCTTCCGCCAGCGTGAACGTATGATGCGGCCCCTCCCCGCACACGAAGGCATCGCATCCCATCGCCGCCGCCGTCGCCACTTCACCGCCCGAGCCCCCGCTGCAAATCCCCACGCGCCGCACACTCGCAGGCCCGCCCGGTGCGAGATGCACACGCCCGCCCACCGCGCGCTCGATGCGACGCGCAAACTCCGCGCGCGTCGTTTTCACCTCGCCGACCAGACCGATGAACTGCCCCTTCGCCTCGAAAGCCCGCACGCATTTCCGCAAGCCGAGCGCCTTCGCCAGCAGCGCGTTGTTGCCGAGCTTCGCGTGTAAATCGAGCGGCAGATGCGAGCCATACACCGCGAGGTCGCCATCAAATGCGATCTGCAATTTCCTCCGCAACGCACCCGTGAACCGCTGAGCCCCGCCCCACAGCATCCCGTGATGCACCAGCAGCAGCGTGCCCCGTACCCGCGCCGCCTCCGCGAGCACCGCCTCGCAAGCATCCACCGCCGCGCACACCCGCGCCACGCGCCCGCTGTTTTCGAGTTGCAGCCCGTTCAACGCGCCGGGGTAATCGGCGACGCGGGCGTGATCGAGGAGTTTGTCGAGATGGCGGGTAATGTCGCGGAGCATGGGTGCGATGAAATCAGCCCGTGGGGACTAAAAGAGGAACGCTGCGGAGTAAAGCGTCAGTGCCTTTAGTGCAGA
>CAMBOD010000092.1 GCA_945868985.1 Prosthecobacter debontii
CTGCCGCGCGACAAAGCCGAACTCATCTCCTGCCCCGCCCGTGCCCGTGACGGTTCCAGTGATCACGATGCCTGCGATTTTTGAAATGATCGTTCCCTGTGCGATTGCAGCGTCGTCCCCATTGCCAAAGCCGTCGCCGTTCGTGTCAACCACGCCAGCTACAATGCTGCTCGCGGTCCAGTTGCCGGTCACATTCACCGCACCGATTTGTGCGCTGCCGTTCGCCGCGCTTCCAAAACGGTCGTATCCCGCGAGGATACGGCTGCTGTTCACGTCGCCGGTGATGCTCATTTTACCGATGGCGATATCCGTGGTTTTTCCGGGTTTGGCCTGGCCAAGTGCGGTGATGAGCGAGGTGTTCACGCCGCCAGCGATAGTCAGCGAGCCGATGTCGCGACCAGTCTTGATGCTCGTGTCATTCGTGCCATCTGTGATTTTCAGCGAGGCAATCCGCCCGCCGACTTCGATTTCGCCACTGCCGCTGCCGGGACCTCCTGCGAGTTGTCCGTTGATGGTAATCGCGCCAGCGCCGCCGATTTTTGTAAAGTCGTCCGTAAGCGCAGCGAGGCCCTGACCGATCAATATACTTCCACTGCCTACGCCATTCTGTCCGGTGAGAGCGCCGATGGTCAGCGATTTCAGCGAACCTTCCGCAAAGATCTGCCCCGAGCCGTCGCCCGCATTTCCCGCGACTGCGCCGCCGATGATGACGGTGCCGAGATCGCCCGGCGTCATTGTTGGGCCGCTCAAAATGTCGCGCACTTGGATGGAGCCGCTGCCAGCGCCCCCAGCGCCTGTGAGCCCTGCGGAAATCTTGAGCGTGCCGACTGCGCCCTGTGCGATGATGCTGCCGGAGTTGGTGCCAGTGCCGCCCTGCACTGCGCCGAGGAAAGTCGCCGTTCCAATTCCCTCCAAAGCGACGACCGAACCGCTGTGTGAGCCGATGCCTCCGCTCAATATATTTGCAACCGGCGCACCCGCTGTGCCGATGGTGAGTGCGACGATTTTTCCGCCTGAACGAATCGCTCCTGAACTGTCTCCATCGCCGCCAAGCAACGCGCCGGAGACGGTGATTTTTCCAAGCGTGCCGACCTTTGCGGTGTCATTGCCGGAGAAAACAGAGCCGCTGTTCACGCCGGTGTTTCCTGAAAGGTTGCCGGTGATCGCCGCATTGGTGATTTTGCCGCCCGCAATCACGCTTCCAGACGACGTGCCAGACGCGCCCAGCAAGCCGCCGGTAATTTTCAATGTGCCGATATTTCCGTCTGCTGAAATCGCGCCGTTCAGTTCCGCGATGCCGCCTTTGAGTGCGCCGTTCACGGTGATGTTCGTGATGTTTCCACCAGCATGGATGCTGCCCGCGCCGTCCTTTGCGAGCGCTGTAGAGCCATCGAGCGCGCCAGTGAGAACGAGCTTCGCGATACTCCCGCCCGCGCTGATCGCTCCGCTACCGATGCCCGTGCCTGCGATGAAAGCGCCCGTAGCGTTGAGCGAGTTTTTCACCGTCACGCTGCCGATGTTTAAAAATGCAGCAAGCGTCCCGGAGTCATCGCC
The DNA here is from genome assembly GCA_945868985.1 of Prosthecobacter debontii. Lineage (GTDB taxonomy): Bacteria > Verrucomicrobiota > Verrucomicrobiia > Chthoniobacterales > Chthoniobacteraceae > SXWH01. The sequence continues at coordinate 1,555 of CAMBOD010000092.1, forward strand.
TGCGCCGCCGGTGATCGTCTGCCCAATTGTCACCGCACCGAGATTGCCTGCAAAAACACGGCCGCTGGATTTGCCGACACCGCCTGTGATTGACGTATTGATCGTCAGTTTTGAAATCGTCCCGTTTGCCTGCACGGACCCCGAACCCTCACGGTTGCCGCCAAGGATGGCTTCATTTGTCGTGAGGCTCGCGATGTTGCCTCCGGCGAAAATGGTCGCTGAATTTTTCCCAGCGTCGCCGCCTCCAAACGCCGAATCGCCGTGGATATTCGCCAGCTTGATCGCACCGATGCTGCCATTGGTGGTGATGCGTCCCGAGTTTTCACCGACGCCCGCCCAGAGGTTAAATCCGAAGGTGACATTGCCGATGCCTGCTACGCCGCTGATTTCACCGGAGTCCTTGCCGACGCCACCTCGGATATCGCTGGTTATGGTCACGTTCCCGATTTTTCCTGTCGCTTTGATCTGCCCCGTATTGTTTCCGGCACCGCCGTAAATCGCGCCCACTTTCACAGAGCCGATAGTTTCTGACGCGGAGATGAAACCCGTATCGTTAGCAACGTTGTTCGCACTCACGCCCAGCGTTCCACCGATGGAGAGAGCGCCGATTTTTCCCGGAACTTTTTGTGTGGTGCCGTTCACGACTTTCAGCACCGCATCCGTAAAGTCGCCCTGCACAGTGAACGAGCCGATGGCTCCGGTGATGTTGCTTTCGAGGCTCCCGTTCGCTGCCTGAGTCGTGGTGCCTTTCGTTCCGAAAGAAAGCACAGTGAGCGAGGCGAGGCCCTTGGCTTTGCCGGGATCGCCCGCATCAATCTGACCGAGGTCGCCATCCACCACGACAGCGCCGAGCGGGATGCCGAAAATCGAACTCGAGGCGGCTTTGATGTAGCCGATGTTCACGTGGTCGTCGCCGAGATTGTTTTGCTTCACCGCTGTGACCGAGATGCTGGTGCCGCTCGCAACGTTCGGCTGGCCGATGGCGGCTAGCGTGCTGAGGTCAATCGTCTGCAGCTCCTGCGCAGCAGACGTGTTTCCGCCATCGCTTCCGGTGCGGGCGTTGCCGGTGTTGAATTTCAGCACGCTGTCGAGCTGTCCGTTCAAAATCGCGCCTGTCGCCGTGAAGATCGCCTTCGAGAATTTCACCGTGACCAAATCGCCGTCGGTGTCCGTGTAGAGCACGGTCATGGGATTGAGCAGGATGGCGGGGGCTATGCGTCCTTCGAGTGGTTCGAATGATGACTCGGTGCGTTTCTTCGGGCGTTTTGTAGTTGGTTTCGCCTCGGGCGGCGCGGGTTTGCGACGCTTGAGTTTGTCGAGAATGCGGCTGAGCAGAGGGCGCTTCATGTTAGTCGTTGTCCTCCACGCGAAGTGCAATGTCGTTGGCGTTCATTCCGCTGAAGCGTGTGTCCGTGCTCGTCGCAGGCTTGAGCACGATGGTGAAATTTCCCGTTCCATTTTTCGTGGCATCATCCACGGAAGTGACGGTGATGGTTTTCTCCGCAGCATCGCCCGCGTTGAAAACGATCTGTGCGGCACTCAAAGTCGCACGTGTGACATCCGTCTGCTGGCTCGCGTTTTGAATTTCGATGGGGATGGTCACCGTTTGAGTTGGTGGCGTATCGAGCTTCACTTTGAAGGTGGCAGTCTGAAGTGGATTATTCGTCGTGCCCTCTTTCACGCGGAGCGATGTGGCGGATACCAAAATGCCGGGCAGCGGCCCAAAGACGACGGTCTTCGGCACGGCCATGTGGTCGGTGATGGGGTCGTTATAGACGAGCTGAGCGATGAGATATTTGCCCGCGCCTGTTTCGCCTACCGGCATTCTCACGGTGAAGTCAGTGCCGTTTGAGCTTTTGATTGGCAGATTGCCTCCAGACCCCGGAGACAGTGGGTTGAGAGATAATTCTGTGAGCAATTTCGTCAGCGGGCCGAATTTCAACACCGTGTCCGCGTTTACTCCGGTCGGATTGAAAGTGGCGTCTGGGGATAGCCAGAATTTCAGTTTCCATTTGCTCGTGGGATTTTTCCCGCCGTTGATGATGAAGAGTGTTCCCGTGATGTCTGTGTCTGTCCTCGTCGCTGAAATTGTGCGGTAGCTTTTCACCGGCGATTCCGTCCACAGGCTGGTGATGTTTGCCTTCGCAAATGGCGGGAAATGCACCGGGCTGATGAATCCGCGAATTTTGATCGTGGACCATGCGATAGCGTCAGCGCCGGGCGAATTGCGATGAACGTGAACGGCGACCGCGTAGGTCGTCGCATCCACGTAGCGGTGCGTGCCGAAAACGGCGAAGCGACCAGCACCGACTTGTTTCACGGTGCCGGCGTCGCGCTTTCCATCGCCCCAATCCACAGTGACCGAGAAATCCGCAACTTTAGCGCCGAGTGTTGTGTCGTTGAAATATGCGAGCGGTCTGCCGGTGAAAAGCGCCCCGCTGAAATCAATATTTTCTCCCACAGCGGTGAGCGTCGCGCCTGTGGGATGAACGACGGCATTGCCGCGCGCGGTCTTGGTCGCACCGCTCGGGCCGTCCACGATCACGTGCAGCGGATACACGCCGTCGCGGGCGTAAGTGTGTGCGCCCTGCACTTCAAATGCGCCCGATTGCGTGGCCGAGCGCACGATGGTGATGGGTGCGTTTGCACCGCTGGAGGACTGCCGGTTGCTGCCGTCGCCCCAATTCACCACCGCGATGAAATCCGCAGGCACTGCCGCCGCGCCGCCGTGGCGAAAAGTCGCCAGCGTTTGTGTGCCGGTTGTCACGGCTTCGGTGGCTTCGAGTGTTTTCGGCGTCATGATGATCGCCTTGTCGCCGACTCCGACTTCGAGGAGCTGGTAGCGCGACACGCTGGATGTCGAGCTGTTCAGAAATGGATCGTTAAATTGTGTGACCGCGAACGAAACATCCCACGCACCCGCAGCCGGCCTTGAGGTGATCTGCAAATTCTGCGCACTCACCCCGGCGTAGATGGTTTGCGTGGTCTGGCCGAAAGCGTTGATTTCAGCGACGGGGAAGCGTGTGCTGATGGCGTCGCTTTCCAAATCGGACGAGCGCAATGCAAACGAGGGCACGCCGCCAGCGGGCATCACCGTGGGGGTGAGGGCGTCGAGAATCGGTGGGTCGTTGATTGTGTCGTCCACGACGGTCACGTTAATCGTCCGCGTCGCTTCGTTCCCCGCGGGGTCTTTCACTTTTACAGTCACGATGCCCGCACCCGGCGCTTTCGCGCTCAACAACAGCACTGCGTCCGTCTTGATCGGTGCCGCGCTGAGCTGCGTCATTGTCACCGCCACGTTTGGTTTGTCAGTGTTGCTGTTCGTCGGCACGGCAGCGACTTTGGCCATCACGTCGAAACCTCGGATGAGCTGGCCGAAGACCGTGTGCTTGAAATCAAGGTTCACCTTGCTCGGCCCAAACTCCCGCAGCGGATCGAGCGTGATGAAAAACTGCGTGCCGTTCGTCGCGGTGAAGCTCCCCGTGCGGTAGCGCGTGTTTCCGTTAGCGGGAAAAGACTGGCTGTAGCCACCGTTTGAATTCGCCATCGCGAGCTGACCGCGCCCTGTGAAAATCAGCTCCGGGCGAAACTCGTGCGGGAGCTGGTAATTCAGGTTCAGGTTCACATTTCCCGTCGTGACTCCCGTGCCCGTGCCAGCCGGGTCGCCGCCTTGGATCACAAAGCCGGGGATGATGCGGTGGAAAATGACATTGTCGTAGTAACCGGATTGCGCGTAGCCCGCGAGAAAGGCCGCCGTGTCGGGTGTCGCGTGGCGGTAGAGCTGAAATTCCATGTCCCCGTCGTAGGCATTTCCGCTCCCGTCGTTATCGGTGTGGACGTGTATTTTCACGTGAGGATTCCCCGTTTTTACCCGCGCAATAATGTGGGGGGACGACGAAACCACCGTGTAAGTCAGAGCATCGCCATCCGCATCGTCCGCAGCGATGGGCACTACGAGCGTCTTGCCGCAGGGGAAAGTCGTCGGCGTGTCGGTCGCGTCCGGGTGCGCAGGGAAAGTGGGAGCGGCAGCCCGCACATTCAAAGCAAGTAAGCTGACAGAGGCAGCTAGGATGCGGGGTAAAAGTCGGTTGGACATGAAAATGAAGAGTCTCTGCTTAGATGACGGCAATAGAGCAACCAAGATTAGATTCGCAAGGGCTGTGAGCAAACTTTCGTGACGCTGGCGGTGCCATATCAGGAAAAAATCGCCCTTTTCCAACCTTGAAACACGAGCGCGCTTGCGAGCTGCCGCCGCCCTCTGCTTACTGTTTCCCGCAATGCGCGCCTACCTCGATCTACTCCGCCACGTCATGGAAACCGGACGCTTCAAAAGCGACCGCACCGGCACCGGCACCTACAGCGTCTTCGGCGCACAGGCGCGGTTCGACCTCACGCAAGGCTTCCCTCTTCTCACCACGAAAAAAGTCCACACCCGCAGCATCATCCACGAACTACTCTGGTTCCTGCGTGGCGAGACCAACGTCGCCTACCTCCGTGAAAACGGCGTCACCATCTGGGACGAATGGGCCGACTCCGAAGGCAACCTCGGCCGTGTCTATGGAGCCCAATGGCGCAACTGGCGCGGAGCCGACGGCAAAAGCGTGGACCAAATCACCGCCCTCCTCTCGCAGATCAAAAATAACCCCGACAGCCGCCGCCTCATCGTCAGCGCATGGAACCCCGCCGAAATCGGCGGAATGGCGCTCCCGCCCTGCCACTCGCTCTTCCAGTTCTACGTCAGCGAAGGCGAACTGAGCTGCCAGCTTTACCAGCGCAGCGCCGACATCTTTCTCGGCGTCCCCTTCAACATCGCCAGCTACGCCCTCCTCACACTCATGATCGCGCAAGTCACCGGTCTCCGAGCGAAAGAATTCATCCACACTTTCGGCGACCTCCATCTTTACTCCAACCACGTCGAGCAGGCGAAACTCCAACTCTCCCGTGAGCCCCGCGACCTCCCGTGCATGAAATTGAACCCCGCCGTCACCGACCTCTTCGCATTCCGCTACGAAGACTTCACCCTCGAAGGCTACGACCCGCAGCCCGCCATCAAAGCGCCCGTCGCTGTGTAGCCAGCATCCCGATGAAAGCCGTCGCCGCCATGTCTCTGAACCGCGTCATCGGACGCGATGGCGAGATCCCGTGGCATCTGCCCGAGGACTTCAAGTGGTTCAAGGAACTCACCACCGGCGGCATCGTGCTCATGGGGCGCAAAACTTTTGCCAGCCTGCCAAAGCCGTTGCCAAACCGCACCAACGTCGTGTTCACACGCGGCCCGCGTCTGCTTTCGCACGACGCAGCATTTCTCGCCAAGTGTGGCGACAAACCTGTCGTCGGCAGTTGGGGAATGCGGCTGCGTCGGCAGGCATTCCAGCTCGGTTTCGAACGCATCGCTGCTCGCGAAATCTGGCTCGTCCGTGGAATCAATCGCTTCCTCGCCGCGCTCGAACGGTGCCAGCCTAAGCGCGAAGTCTTCGTCATCGGCGGCGCGCAAATCTACGAGCGCCTGCTGCCGAAATGCACCGACCTCTTTCTCACCGTCGTAAATCGCGAAGCCGAGGGCGACGCCGTCTTTCCACCCTTCGAGCATCTTTTCTCCGCCGACTACCAAGTCGTGAGAAAAACCGCCGACTTTGAAGTGCGCCACTACGTCAGGCCTTAGGCTTGGAACCACTGATGCGATTGCCTCAGTGAATTTGAGTGAAGGCAGAGAACGCGTTTGATTTTCAGCGTCTGAAAATCTCCGAGTCATTTTAAATCGTATGACAAACGCCGCAAGTCTGTGGCACAAACGCGAGGTGTTCGCTGCCTGGCTCCATCATCTCGATCCGTTTGTCTTTCAATTCAACGGCATTGGCCCGCGCTGGTATGGTCTTTCCTATGTGCTCTCCGCACTCGCCGGCTACTGGCTTTATTGCTGGCTGGCGAAGCGTGGTTACACCGACATCGCCGTCGCGAAGGTCGCGGATTTCATCACGTGGATTGGTTTGTTCGGTGTTTTGCTCGGAGGTCGCATTGGG
>CAMBOD010000093.1 GCA_945868985.1 Prosthecobacter debontii
GGCGGGGGCGTTCAACCAATTTGCGACCGGCATCGGCAACACGGATGCGGGCTTCGTGCTCGGCACGGGCAAGATCCTGCTGAAGGTGCCGGAAACGATGCGCTTTTTCCTCGAAGGCCAGCTCTCACCCGGCGTGATGGCGAAGGATGTGATCCTGCACGTGATCGGCGACATCGGTTTCGACGGCGCGACCTACCGCGCGATGCAGTGGGAAGGTCCCGGCGCTTCGCACATGGACATGGATGACCGCATGACCATCACCAACATGGCCATCGAAGCGGGCGGCAAGAACGGCATCTTCGCGTATGACGACAAGTGCGGCGACTACGTCCGCGCGCGTGCGAAGGAGAGCGGCGTGAAGTCCACCTTCGAACCCGTGCTCGCGGATGCCGATCAGCAGTTCGTCTTCGATAAGACGTATGACCTTTCCAAGCTCGAGCCGACGGTGGCGTGCCACCCCGATCCGGGCAATCGCAAGCTCGCGCGCGAGATGAAAGACGTGAAGCTGGATCGCGCTTACATCGGCTCGTGCACGGGCGGAAAAACGAGCGACTTCCTCGCCTTTGCCTGTGTGGTGAAGGGGCAGAGCGTGAAGATCCACACCTTCGGCGTGCCCGCGACCACGAAGGTCGTGGCAGAGCTGAAGGAAGCGCAGATGGACGGCAAAAGTGTCTGGAGCATCCTCGAAGATGCCGGCGTGCAGATGACGGAAAACGCTTCGTGCGCTGCGTGCCTCGGCGGACCGCAGGATACGTTTGGCCGCATGAATGAAAAGGCGCTCAAGTGCATCAGCGCGACGAACCGCAACTTCCCGGGCCGCATGGGCCATAAGGAATCGCAGGTTTTCCTCGCATCTCCATACACGGTCGCCGCCAGTGCGCTCACCGGGCACGTCACCGATCCACGGGAGTTTTTGAGCTGATTCCTGTTGTAAAAAATAACTTCGCCACGCGTGAAGAAACATCTGCCAGCCACAAAGCAAGCGGCGACTACCGCCCTCGCATTGTGTGCGATGATTTTCTCTGGATGCAGTTCCATGGACAGCTCGCGCGACGTTGGTCTCTACATGGTCACCACACCACAGACACCGATGTTCCGATACGGACCTGCGCAGAGTTTTGGTCCAGATTTCAATCTTCAACAAGGCCAGCGCGTGGTGATGCTACGCAAAGAATTCGGCTACAGCCGCGTGATGACCGAGAGCGGACAGACCGGCTACGTGGCGACGGAAGACATCGTTCCCGCACCGCCGGAGCCGAAGCGCAAAGACACGACGCGCGCTGGAAAACTACCGCCACTCGTCAACGTGCCACCCAGCGGCACAAGTCGGCCCGGCGTCAGTTCCTCGAATAACCGCGTTCTCCAAGGCGGCCCGCTATTTGGCCCTGGGGACTTACCTCCCCTGCCCGAGCGCGAGGACAGCGGCCAAAAACCCGAGTTCCGCTATCCCAAGCCAAAACCGGGATTCCGTGTGACCGCACCTGCCCCTAATTCGGTGCCGGAAGAAAAACCGTAACGGCCGGTGCTCCGTCTGATCTAGCCGAAGCTGAGGTTTTTCACCCGCGCTTTGCGGCATGAGTTGAGAACATCAATAACCCGCTCATGCAGGGCGTCCATCGAAGGACGAACGATGACGGGATCCTCTGGCGAGGACTCCATTGCGCGAGTCAAATACTCTGTAAGCTCTGCTAGATCGTGGTCGTTTTTTCCGCCGCCTTTGGGTTCTTTGTTCACAGACACATTGGCCGATGGATCAATGTCTATCACGATTGGCACCTTCACTGCACTGGTTGACTCGGCTCCCGATGGCAGGGCTATTTTCAAAAAACCCTCGGTGATATTCTGGCCTGCACAGGCCATAAAAAACAACAGGAGGACGAATACGACATCCACCATGGGTGCAATCTGGAATCCGAAATCTCCGTCAGCTTCTCCTACGCTACCTCCCATATTAGTGAGTTCCTTTCTGGTTCATGGCTGTGGTTCTGCTGCGGGTTTATTATCGAGTTCTTTATCCACAGCACTGAAAGTGACATGTGGGACTTTGGCCTGGCCAATGGCTACCATTACGGTGCGGATATATTGATACTTTGAACGTTTGTCGGCGCGGATAACGACTTTGAAGTCCTTGATGTTTGCCTCCTCGGCCTGAGCACGTTTGCTGTTAATATATTCCGTCAGTCCGGTGATGTCTTTCTGCCCGGCATTATCTACTTCGATTTTTCCGGTATTATCCATGTTCCAGATAACGTTCACATTCACCTCGCTGGTCGCGCTCGTAGTAGGGGTGGCTTTCTCGATATTTTTAGCGATAGGGAGGACGATTTCCTTGTTCACCTGCATGACTTGATCCGTTGCGATGGTCATGAAAAAGACGAGCAGCACGAGGAGGATGTCGATCATCGGAGCGATCTGAAACTCCGGATCTTCCTCGGGCAGGACGCGCGTTGCGGCCTTGGCCTTTTGTGATTTGGTTAGCTTAGCCATGAAATATGCTACCAGCTAAGAACCGAGCCGCAATGCGGGCAGGGTGATTGGCCGACAGAAATCGAGCCTGCGCAAACTGGACATGCGGCGGCGGCTGGTGCTGCGGCGCGTTGTGGCATACCGGGCATCATCGGGCGGGCAGGGGCAGCGGCGGCAGCTGGCGCTCCTGCGTGCGCAAAGCTTTCTCCAATCTGCATCCCGGCGAGTTCTTCGTAAGGAATGTCAGTGACGAGCTGATTCACAATATCGTCGGCATAGACAATGGATGCCTGCGAAACATTGCGGAAGATATAGTAAGAGACGAAAGCCGGGATGGCGATGAAGAGACCTGCTGCGGTGGCAAGGAGCACCTCGGAGATTTTCGTGGAGAGGCCCTTAGGATCACTCATTCCTGAGGTGCCGAGGACTGCGAAAGCTCCCATCATTCCGATAACGGTGCCAAGCAGACCAATCATGGGCGAGACGACGCCTATGACGGAGAGATAGCTGTTGCGCGTGCGGAGGAGCGTGGCTTCGCGCATTCCATGCTCGGCGAGCGAACTCTCGACGGCTTCCTTGCCGCGGCCAATGCGGTTGAGACCGCTTTTGAGAACGTTCGCGAAGTAGTTGCGGTTCGCGTTGCAGGTTTCCCAAGCCTCCTGATAGTTGCCAGAAACGATGAGTTGGCGAAGGCTGTCCACAAGTGGCGGTGGCGCGAGCTTCTCTTTCTTGAGGCTGATCGCGAGTTGAATGATCAGCGTAACCATGATCGTGGAAGTGGCCAAAATACAAAGCCAGATGAAAATGATGAGCGGGCCACCATGGATGATGGCACTAAAGACACTTTCCTGCTTGGCAGCCTCCTGCGCGAATGCGCCGGATGTGGAGAGAAGGGTGAGGATTGCTGGCAAAACTGCTGGCAGGTAACGACGGAACTGGTTCTTGATCATTGTTGGTGTGTGAATGTTTTCGGAAATGAATTAGGGTGTCACGGAGTCGTAACGCCTTTCTTGCGGAGTTCGTCAATACGCTTTTGCGCCTGAGCGACAACTGATCGCTCATGATAGAAGACAGCAACCGTGCGTGCGTAGTTCTCCATTGCCTCTGGCAGCTTGCCTTCATTTTCGGCGCATTGACCTAGGACAAAGTAGCCCTGTCCGAAAATTTGACTCTCCGCGCGGGTGACGGTTTTGCGACTCAGCGCGCCGGCGACAACACTCGACGCGAGAGCTTTTGCCTCGGCAAATCTGCCCTTCGCCGCTGCGAGCCGCGCCTTTGCGGCACTTGCGCCACTCGTGGCAGTGCCACGATAGGCTGTTTCGTAAGAGGAGATGGCCGCCTCGGCCTCGGAAACTTTGTCGAGATTGAGATAGAGACTACCCAACATGTTTGTTGAATCCTGCGCCCAATAGATCGGCAGGCCCTTAAATTTATCAGCGATTCCTTTAATGAGCGGGGCCGCCTTTGCAAAGTCGCCCGCTTCGATGAGTTGCTGCGCCTGCGCAAACTCGGGCGGCGCCGCTTTGCCCACCTCCTGAATCCCTGCCACTTCATAACCTGCCTCACCGGCTCCCTCTTTTACCATCACGCGCGAACCCTGCATCCCGGTGATGAGCACGCCCTGCTTCACACTGGCTGGTGCGCCCGGGCCTGTCGGCTTCATGACGACATAGTCGGAGCCCGTCGGCGCTGCGGGCGCGGCGGGTGTTTGGGCAAAGGCAAACGGAGCCGCAGTGAGCGTTAGCACTGCGACTGTGGCAGAAAGAAGTTGCCGGAAAGGGAATGTGGAACGTAGGTTCATTTGCTTTATTGAGCGGCGGGAAACTACGCGACGCCAACAAAAGAACGCAACTAAGAATCCAAAACTCACGAAAAAATCATGGTTAATACCCTTCGCCGCTGGAGCACGCCCATCATGGGTTTCGTCACCGTCATCGTCATTGTCACCTTCGTTTTCTGGACAGGAAATGGGAATGACTCCATGCACGGCAAAGCCAAGGTGGTAGATCTCTACGGCAAACCGGTAAACTCCGAAACATGGCAGCGTCAGGTTCGCAGACTGGCGATTTTTTCCAGGATGGGCAGTGAAGTATTTCCAGTGCTCGACCCGATGTCCCGCAACGGCGAACCCACACCCGTCGGCGTGGGAAATTTGTTTGTTTTCGATCACGAGGCGGACTTGCTTGGCATCACGGTGACAGATGAGGAAATCAATAAACAACTCGAAGAAAGCAGTTCCTTTCACGGGCCGGACGGAAAGTTTGACGGCCAGTTATGTGAGTCGTTCATCCAGAATTTCCTGACTCCACAAGGCTACACCAAGGAGCAGATATCCCTATTCCTGGCGGACGAGGTGCGGATGAAAAAAATGCGCGACATCATCGGCTCCACAGTCGCCGCGACGCCGGAGCAGGTGACGGATTATATCCAACAACAGCACACCAGCACCGAAGCGTCTTATGTGGCGTTCAAGCACGCCGATTTTCGCAAGGATCAAAAAGCCACGGATGAAGAATTGAAAAAGAGCTACGAGGAAAAAAAGGCGCTTTTGAAAACCCCCGAACTGCGCAAAGTGCGCTTCGCAGCCTTCCTGATGCCGCCGACGCCAGACGGCAAACCACTGGACCCGAAAGCGCTTACCGAACAACTCCAGCCGCTCGTGGAAAAGGCATATGAACTTCGTCAGGCACTCGCTGAACCAAACGCGAAATTTGAAGAACTCGCAGCAAAGGCCGGGGCGACACTCGGTGAAACGAAGGAATTTTTCGGCGCAGAAAATACGCCTGCAGAAATCGAAGGCTCGCCCGCCGCGACAGCAGCCGCCTTTCAACTGACAAAGGAAAAACCCTACAGCGACCACCTCACGCTGAAAAAAGGTGCCTACGTTCTCATGCTCGCCGACACCAAGGCTCCAGAACCAAAAACTTTTGAAGCAGCAAAAGCACAGATCGAAACCGAATTGCTCGACGCAAAAGCCGACGAAGCCGCGCGCAAAAAGGCCACCGAAATGCAGGTGAAAATCGCCGAGGCTCAAAAAGCTGGGAAATCTTTCTACCAAGCCGCCGAGGCGCTCGGTCTCAAGGCTGAGCCGCTCCCACTCTTCAGCACAAAAGTGCGCCCGTTTGGAAAAAACGAATACGCCGACGAAATCATGCAGGCAGCCAACAATCTCGCCCCCGGCAAAGTCAGCGAAGTAGTCAACGCCGACAAAGATGCGCTCATCGTGAACGTGGATCGCCGCTTCACGCTCGATACGGAAACGCTCGACACCGACAAAACCAAGATCGCTGCGGAAATTGAGGGGGATAGTGATGATACAGCAAAATTCCCGGCAGAATTTCGCGCGCAAATTCGCGCACAGCTCGCCAATCAGGGTTTCCGCTTAGGTCTCAAATCACGCACCTTCCGCATCTGGCTTTCTGACCGCAGCATGGCCGCTGGCGTAGGCGAGCTGGTCAACCAGCGCTGATGTCACCCGAGGTCGAGGCACTTTTTGACGACGCCAACGGCGACCTCGCTCTTGGCGACCTCGAGCCAGCGGTGGAAAAATACCGTCGCTGCACGGAACTCGCGCCCGACTTCGCCGACGGCTGGCACGCTCTCGCCATGGCGCTCGTGAAAGTGGGTCGCCCCACCGAGGCAATCACCGCCGCGCTGCGCAACACCGAGCTGCGTCCGAACGATCAACTCGCGTGGAGCAGCCTCAGCATCTGCTACGTGAAAAACCACCAAATCAAAGAAGCCGAAGCCGCAGGAGCCAAGGCGCGCATTTTGAGTTGGGGAGGAAAAATTCAGAAATAGGCGCGGCGAAAATCACTCGTTCCGCAACGCCGCGAGTTGCGAACCTCTCAATGCAAGCCGCGTGGCGAGCCAGGCCCAGAATGCTCCGAGCAGCGCCATGCCGAAAAGAAGCGTGAGGATTCCGCGCCACGGGAAATGCGCGGCCTGTGCGGAGAGGCGAGGCCACACTGCGGTGAGCGCGCTCACGGCTCCGATGCCGAGCGCGCCGACGATGAGCCAGCGGTGCTCGGCAAAGACGAGGCGGCGCAGCATCTGCGGCGTGAAGCCGACCGCTTCGAGCAGGCCGAATTCGCGGCGGCGCTCGAAGACATTCCGCGCGACGACGATGCCGAGGCCGGCGCTGCCGAGCAGCATTCCGAGTCCGCCGAGGACTTGGAAAATCGAGAGGTAGGTGTTCTCGACTTCGTTGAATTCGGCGAGGCGTTTCACGGCGGGCGTGAGTTCGAGTCCGCGGTCGCCGAGCTGACGCGTGAGGTGTTCGCGGACGGCGTCCATTTTCTCGCGCGGGCAATCCACGAGGAAAAAGCGGTAGCCGGCAGTGTTCGGGAATTTTTCCACAAAGGCCGGCTCATCCACAAAAACCATTCCTTGCAAAATCGAGGGCGAGATCGTCGCTCTGACGCGTAGCTTCAACACCTCACCGCGTTCATCGAGCGAATCGAGTTTGTCTCCCACCTTCTTCTGCAACGCCCATTGCAGCGTGTTCGCGTCCACAATCGCGGGAACCGTTCCCGGATCCTCGCACATCTTTGCGAAACCCCAATCCACGATACCCCAATTATTCTTCTCCCCTTGCATGAACCGCCCCTCCAACTCGTTTCGGCGCACCCCCACGGACACGCCCACGATGCGCGGCTGCACGGCGCGGTTGAGGTTCAGGCAGCTTGCATCGTCGCCGTCGCGCACGCGCATCTGCACGACGCGGACGCCGGTCATGAGTTTGTCGTCGAGCGCGTAGGCGTCGCGGCCTTTGGCGGAGTTGAGGTCTTCGTAAATCGGCGCGCTGCTCTCGCCGATGAATGCGAAGCCGCCAGTGCCGGAGTCGCGGCGTGCGGAGTCTTCGGGTGCGCCTTTGCGGAAGGAATCCACAGCGATGACCATGAAGACGCCGCTCGCGAGCACGGCGATGGTCGCGAGACTGCGTCCGCGTCGGCGCGAGATGTTGCGCGCGCCGAGTTGCGCGATGGATTCCGCGCCAGTGCCCCCGGCCACCTGGCGAAGTCTCGCGAGCGCGAAGAGGCATCCCGCAATGAGCAGCAGCGCGCCTGC
>CAMBOD010000094.1 GCA_945868985.1 Prosthecobacter debontii
TCATCGGGCCGAACGTTAAAAACGAAGGCACCATTTCCACGCCGGACGGGCAGACCATTCTCGCCGCAGGTCTGCAAGTAGGTGTCGCAGCTCACCTTTCCAGCGACCCGACACTGCGCGGTCTTGATGTTTATGTTGGTGCCGTCAGCGAACCCGCACCAGCACCGGTCGAAGGGCAGCCGCCAGCGCCAGCGCCCGAGCGTTATGCGGGCACGGTGACAAATACCGGCCTGCTCGATGCGCAGCGCGCGAATGTGACGATGACCGGGATGAACGTGAACCAGTTCGGCGTCATCGCCAGCTCCACATCGGTTTCGCTGAACGGACGCATTGATCTTCGCGCGAACTACAACGCCATCAGCAATACTGCCTACGATCCGATCAAGCAGCCAAACATCGCGCCGTTCCTTTTTAAAAACGCAGGCACTGTGACTTTCGGGGCGGACAGCGTATCGCAAATTTTACCCGAGACGGATCCCACGCAGCTCGTCGTAGGCACGCAACTCGCCTTGCGCTCGCAGGTCGTTGTGCAGGGCCGTGCGGTGCATCTTGAAAAGGACTCGCTGCTTTATGCACCGAATGCGGTCGTGGAGGTGAACGCTGGCAAGTGGAACTTCACAACCGCTGGTGGAAGGCCGGCGAGTCAGTTTATTTCGTCCGGCGGACAAATTTATTTGGATGAGGGCGCGAAGATCAGCGTCGCAGGCTCCACCGGAGTCGAGGTTCCCGTCACACAGAACATTCTCGAAATAAAAGTCCTTGGATCTGAAACCGCCGATTCTCCGCTGCAACGCGAAGGTCTGCTGCGTGGAAGCACGTTGATGCTCGATTTGCGCAATCACGGTCCTTGGGATCCGACGCTGAACGGCGGACTCGGTGGTTATATGTGGGTCGGCACACCGCTGGCGGATGCGCGCGGCTATGTCGGAATTATCCAGCGCACGGCTGGCGAACTCACCGTGGATGGCGGCAGTGTGAAACTGAGCGCGGGCGGTTCGCTCGTGATGCAGCGAGGCTCGACGGTGGATGTGTCCGGCGGTTTCACCAGCTTCACCGGCGCGATGGTCGAGACTTCCCGTGTGATTATTGACGGGCGAGTCGTGGACGTTTCGCAGGCGACTCCGGACCGTGTTTACCAAGGCATTTACACAGCCGACTACACGGTCAATCACCCGAAATACGCAGTATCCAATACTTTCAGGCACGCACTGCCGCTGACCGCAGTTCGCTTTGAGCAGGGTTACACCGAGGGAGCCAAAGGCGGCACGATCACCATTTCAGCACCATCTGTGGCGCTGGATGGTAATTTGGTCGGCAACACGGTTATCGGCGAGAGACAGCGCAGCGAGCCACCGACATACAGTGCACTCTCCATTGCCTTTCAGGCGCAGGATACGTCCATCACAACGCTGCCATTTTTCTCACCGACACCGCCGAGCGTTGTTTTCCAGAAGGACGCGAGTCTTACGCCCGTTCAGGCGTTTTCGTTGAACAGCGAGGGTGAACCTCTCGCGCTGAAACCGGAGCGTTTAGGCAAAGTGGTGCTTTCACCCGACCTTGTCGGCACGAACGGATTTGGAACGCTCATCATAGACAACAGCGAAGGCGACATATCCGTTCCCGCTGGCGTGACGATCAACGCCCCCGCGAAAGGTTCGATCACATTGAAGGCGTCGAACCTCGAAATTGAGGGAAGTATTTCCGCACCCGGCGGCACTCTGAATTTTTCGACTTATCAAGTGTCAGCATTTGCGCTGGCGAAGATAAATTCTCTTCCAGGCGGACAAGCCCAAACGCCCGCGCCTGATCCTGCGCGAGGGCATTTCAGCCTCGGCGCGATGGCTTCGCTGAGCACGGCGGGCTTTATTGTGGATGATCGGATAACATCGCCAACGGCGCTGACTCTTCCACTGGTGGTGGATGGCGGCAGCATCACGGTGACCGGTTATAGTGCTGATTTTGCAGAGGGAAGTTTGGTGGACGTCAGCGGTGGCGTTTCCTTTAGCCCGACAAACAAGCGCACATTCGGCAATGGCGGCAGCATCGTCATCAAGGCGGGGCAGGATACGAACGTCCTGTCATTGCTCGGTGGTAAATTGAAACTCGGCGCGACGCTGGAAGGTTTCTCCGGTGCGAAAGGCGGATCGCTTTCGATCCTCGCACCGATGATTCAGATCGGTGGCACCACTGAAAATCCAAGCACTCTGCTTTTGTCGCCGGAGTTTTTCAGCCGTGGCGGATTCGGTAACTTCGCACTCAGCGGACTCGGAGCACCTACGAGCAATCCCGACCGATATCTGCCCGGCATTTTAATCGCGCCTGGAACCCAAATCGCACCCGAGGCGCAAAACTACATCGCCGTGGCTCACGCGCCCGATGATGGTGGAATTCAGCTTGTGCGGATGGTGTTGCCCGATGCGCTCCGCACGCCAGTCAGCCTTTCGTTCACTGCTGTGGGTGTGCGGGATCTTTTCAAATCGAGCCCTGCGGACCTCGTCGTTCGTGGCGACTTTGTGATGGGCAAAGGTGCGTCCATTCACACGGATCCGAAAGCCAGCGTGACCATCGCTGGAGAGACTGCGGCGGTGCTCGGCACGATCGTCGCACCCGGTGGCTCCATCTCCATTTCCGGTGGCAGAAGTTTCATCGCACTCAGTCTGCCGACGATTGCACTGCCCACGGTAAATCTCGGGCCGGAGAGTTTCCTTTCCACCGCCGGCACGACGCTGTTCACGCCGAACAACTACGGTGCGCGCACAGGCACCGTGCTGCCGGGAGGAAGCATCACCGTCAGCGGAAATATTGTCGCCGAACGCGGGGCTGTGCTCGATGTATCCGGCGCGAGTGATTTATTGGAACTGTCACCCTTGTTCGCGCTGCGCACGAACTTGAGCAGCGATTCGCCGCTGGTTCCCGTGAATAGCGGAGTCAACGCCCCGCTTTTCGCCACGAGCTACGTGCCGATGCAAATTGATAGCGACGCAGGCACCATCACACTACGCGGAACGCAGGAGCTTTTCACGGATGCGACATTGCGCGGCGTGGCTGGGGGCCCGACGGCGCTTGGTGGAAATCTGGTGTTGTCGTCAGGCCGCTTCACGACACCCGGCGCAAGCACCTCGCTCACGCCACGGGAAGTGACGCTGGAGGTAAAACAAAGCGGCGCGACCATTCCAAAAAGCTTCTACGGCGCCGGGCAGACGGCCATCGGCCATGCGGTGCTCGACAAGCTGGGCGCTCCGATCGCTGGGACAGGCTACTTCGCGGTGGATCGTTTCGCATCCGGTGGATTTGATTCACTCTCGCTCCGGGGCACGGTGAAGTTCACAGGTCCGGTCACGATTGATGCGAAGCGCACGCTCTCGGTGGCGGATGGCGGCGTAATTTTTGGCGATAGCGATGTGAAACTTAGCGCGCCCTACGTTGCACTCGGCACACCTTTCGTCGCGCCCGCGCTTCCGCAGGATCGGCAAAGCCCGTTCCTGTTTGACGGCCGGCCATTCTTTTTCGACCCAACATTTGGAAACGGAAGCCTCACGGTCCGGGCGAACCTCATTGATATCGGTAGCCTTTCGCTGCAAGGCATCGGCAAAGCGAAATTCATCGCGGACGGCGGTGACATCCGTGGAAATGGAGCGCTCAGCGTCGCTGGAGACATCGTGATGCGCGCTGCGCAAGTTTACACACCGACCGCCGTGAGTTTCACGATTGCAGCGTCGGATTATAAAATCGGGGAAACAGCGCATACCGGCTCGGTCACCTTCATCGGCTCAGGCAGTCGCCAGCTTCCGCTTTCCGCAGGCGGCACCCTGAATATCTACGCCTCGAACATTAAACAGGACGGCGTCCTCCGCGCACCCATCGGCCAGATTAATCTCGGCTGGGACGGCAGCGGCACAGCACCGCTGGATCCTGTCAGCGGAAAAGCCGTGGCAGCGACAGAGCAACTCACGCTCACTTCGCGGAGCGTCACGTCGGTCGCGGCATTCGGTCCCGCGAATGGCGGCGATTTGCTCATTCCATACGGGCTCATCCTCAATGGTATTTCGTGGATTGATCCGACTGGTGCCGACATCACCGCTGGTGGCGTGGCTGGGAAAAATGTGAGTCTTTCCGCTGCGAACATCACCACGCAGCGAGGCTCTCTCGTTGATCTGCGTGGCGGCGGAGATCTTTACGCTTATCGCTGGGTTGCTGGAAACGGCGGCACCAAGGACGTGCTCGCGTCCTCTACGGGCTTCGCAGTCATCCCGAACTACGATTCGAATTACGCGCCATACGCACCTTTTAATCCCAACTCCAAAGCAACCAATCTGGGTGGCGATACCGGCTACGTGAACAGTGGCTTGAAAGTCGGGGATCGCGTGCATCTCGGAGCAAGCGATGGCTTGCCTGAGGGTGACTACACATTGCTGCCTGCGCGCTATGCGTTGTTGCCCGGCGCATTTCTCGTCACGCCACAAAGTGGAACGCCCTACAACACGGTCTTGTTGCCCGAAGGGGCGAACTACGTTTCAGGCTATCGTTTTAACAACCTCAATTCAGAGCGAGTCGTCCAGCCGATGGTTGCACGTTTTGAAGTCGCGTCTTCCGACGTCATTCGTATCCGCTCGCAATACGACGAATTCCAAGCGAACACCTTCCTGCTCGCTGGCGCGCTCACCAACGAGACGAGCATTCCTCGTCTGCCGAAGGATGCCGGACAGCTCGTGTTGCAGGCAACCACGGCGATGAATTTGCAGGGCGCGGTCGTCGCGCAGGGCGCGAAAAACGGACGAGGCGGCTCGGTGGATATCAGCAGCCCGGTGGATATTTTGATCAGCGGTTCGGGTGCTGGCGGCACTGTGGGCACGCTGACTTTGAGTGCATCGCAACTCAGCAAATTCGGGGCGGAAAGTCTGCTCATCGGCGGCACTCGCAAAGAGGGCGCAGGCGGAACGACGGTGACGGTCAAATCCGGAAACGTGACGCTGGACAACGCTGGCACGCCGCTCACTGGACCGGAAATCATCCTTGTTGCAAAAAACAACCTGACACTCGCAGCCGACGCGGAGATTCAGCAAATTGGCCGACTCGGTGGTCGTGCAGACACGCTGCTGCTGGGTGATTCAAAAGTCGCCGGTAGCGGTGCTGGAACATTGTTGCGCGTATCGAGCGATCCATCGGCGCGCATCGTGAGAAGTGGATTGGGGACTTCGACCGTTCCGAAAATGACCATCGGGGAAGGCGCGCAAATTTCAGGTGCCAGCATCACGCTGGATTCCACCTACGCGACTTCGCTCGATCCGAGCGCGATACTCACCGGCAAATCCATCGCTTTGAACAGCGGGCAAATCAGCGTCCAGTTTGACAACCCGGGAGCTCTCCAGCCGACGACAGGTCTGGTGCTCGCTGGTGATACGCTCAAGGGCCTCGAAAGCTCCAAAGCGCTCTCTTTGCTTAGCTACACATCGCTCGACCTTTATGGCAGCGGGGAATTCAACATAGCGGGCAGTCTGAGTCTGCACGCTTCCGAGATTCGCGGCTTCAACAATGGCGGAGGCACGCTGGATATTTTCGCCTCCACCATCCTCCTCGATAACTCACCGAACGGCAGTGCGCCGGGTGTAGTCGCGCCATCATCGGGAACGCTCGCACTCCATGCCAACACGATTCGCCTCGGCGAAAATCAACTCAAGGTGGATCAATTCAGCACGCTCAAACTGGACGCTTCGGCAGGCATCGTCATCAGCGGAGTGGGCGGCCTCACCGCACAGGGCGACATTGTAGCGAATACACCGTTTATCACCGCCGCTCGTTCGGCGACACAGTCCATCGTTGCCGGCGGCTCGCTCACCTTTGAAAAGCAAGCGGACGGCGCAGCAACCCCAAAGACTGCGGGCCTAGGTGCGAGCCTCACTTTGAAAGGCACAAGCATCATCGAAAACAGCGACATCATGCTGCCAAGCGGCGTGCTGACACTTCACGCGACGAGCGGGGATGTGACTATCGGTGGTCAACTCGATGTGGGCGGAAAGGCGCAGGCGTTTTTCGACCTCGTGAAATACACCGATGGTGGAAAAATCAATCTGCTCGCAGACAACGGCTCAGTGAGCGTCCTTGCAGGCAGCACGCTGCGAGTCGCAGCGGAGGAGGGCGGTGGAAATGCGGGAAGCGTCTCCGTCACCACACCGCAAGGTGGCTTCACGCTCGCAGGCACGATGCTCGGCGGTGGCAAAAGGGGTGGTTCCTTCTCGATTGATGTCGGCGAGTTGCCGAGCCTCGCATCGCTCAATTCCGTTCTTGATGCCGCATCGTTCACGGAAACGCGCAGCTTCCGTGTGCGTTCGGGCGATGTGCTTTTCGACGGCACCGCAGCGGCTCATCGCTTCAGCGTTTCCGCAGACACGGGCTCCATCACGGTGACGGGCAATGTAGATGCGTCGGGCGAACGCGGCGGCGTCATTAATTTGATCGCTGGCGGAAGCGTCACGCTCTCGCCGACTGCGAAGCTTTCGGTCGCCGCGCAGAATTTTGACAACGCAGGCAAGGGCGGCGCGGTTTCGCTCGAAGCAGGCTCGCAAATCAACGGAGTCATCAATACGGCAGCAATCCTCGACATCCAGTCCGGCTCCACGATTGACCTCAGCGTAGTAAAAACGGCAGGCCTCGGTCAGTCCTCCGGCACATTGCATCTGCGTGCGCCGCAGATTTCAAACGGCACCAATGTCGCCATCGCGCCGATCAACGGAACCATCACCGGGGCGTCGAGCATTGTGGTTGAGGGTTATCAGGTATTTGATCTCACTGCGAGTGGCGGTGCGCTTTCGGCCACAGTGCAGGGCAATGTCCGGTCGAGCGGCATCACTTTTGGAAACAACACGAATACGATTGCCGGACAGCTTCTCGCGAATAACGCGGGCCTTTCGTCCGTGCTCCACATCAGGCCCGGTGGGGAAATCATCAATCGCACTGGTAACCTCACTTTGAGTGCAGACTGGGATTTGGCAAACTCCACACTTGGTGCGTTCCGCTTCGGCCCGACGAGCAGCGAGCCCGGCATCCTGACTTTGCGTGCGGCTGGAAATCTCGTTTTCAACGGGGCGCTCAGCGATGGGTTCGGCCCAGCGCCTGCAAATCCAAACGTGCCCAGCACCAACCCACTCTGGCAGGCTCCGCTGCTCGCGGCTGGCAGCCAGTCGTGGTCCTATCGCCTCGCGGCAGGTGCTGATTTTGCGGCGGCGGATTTCCGCCAAGTCGTGCCACTGGCGAGTCTCGGCGCAAGCTCCGGGTCGTTGCTGCTCGGCGTGAATGGCGGCGCAAACATTTCGTTCACGCCGGGAGTGAATGCGACAGCCGACAAGGTGATCGCCGGACGCTATCAGGTCATCCGCACAGGCACTGGAAGCATAGACATCGCCGCAGGACGCGATGTGCAGTTGCTCAACGTGTTCGCGAGCATCTACACAGCGGGAACACAAGTTGCCGATCCAACTTTAGGCGGCACGTTTGACACACCGACTCCGAGATGGCTCGGCTCGTCGGTCGGTGCGCTC
>CAMBOD010000095.1 GCA_945868985.1 Prosthecobacter debontii
ACATCGTGCCCTTGCCCGATTCGCTGTAAACTTTCATCGCACCGTTGTGTCCGCGAACGATTCCCAGCACGGCGCTGAGCCCAAGGCCACGGCCCGCAAATTTCGTCGTATAAAACGGCTCGAAAATGTGGCTCTGCGTCTCGGCGCTCATCCCACAGCCGTTGTCGGCGACTTCCAGAAACACGTAGTCTCCCTCGGCGATGTCATCGGCAAGGATGGTGTTGGAAAGATATTCCCGATCCACGCGAACGACGCCGGTGTTTAGCGAAATAGTCCCGCTCTTTCCACCAAGCGCCTCGCTCGCATTGATGACGAGATTCATCACCACCTGCCGGATCTGAGTAGGGTCGGCTTTGATGGGCGGTAGATTTTTTGCGAGGTTGAAACGAAGCACGGCGCCCTTGGCGATGGAGATATGGAGCAACTGCGTGGTCTCCTCAACGATTGCGCTGACATCGAGGAGCTGGACGGTGAAACGGCCCTTGCCAGAGTAAGCGAGCATTTGCTTGCAAAGGTCGGCTGCACGAATGGTCACCGCCTCGATTTGTGCGAGATATTTTTGTGCCTCGTCGCCCTGCGGGAGCGCCATGCGCGCGAGGCTGGCATTGCCGAGAACGCCGGTGAGTAGATTGTTGAAATCATGCGCAATGCCGCCTGCGAGAACGCCGAGGCTTTCGAGTCGCTGGGTTTCCTCAAGCTTGCGCTCAAAGGCTGCTTTCTCTTCCTCGCCTTGCTTGCGCGCGGTGATGTCCTCCGCCACGCCGGCAACACGCCTGACCACTCCATCCTGCCCCAGGACGGGGAAAGAACGATCGCGCAGCCAGCGCACTGAGCCGTCCTTGTGAATGATACGGTATTCCGTTTCGCGCGGCCCCTCGCGTTCGAGAGCGAAGGCGGCCAGAACTCGCGCGCTGTCCTCGGGATGGATCGCGTCGCGCCACGCGCTGGTCGCGGACAAATACGAAGCCGCCGGCAACCCGAAAATACGCTCGAAAGCCGGGTTCACGTAAAGGGCGCGACCGAGATCAAAATCGTAGAGCCAGAAAATCTCGCCCACATTTTCCGCCATCTGGCGAAACTTCTGTTCGCCCGTCTGAAGCTCCGCATCGCGCTGCTGGAGCTGCGCGGCCATCGTGTCGAACGCCGACGAAAGCTGCGTAAGCTCATCCCCGCCGGCCAGCCCGGCGCGGGCATCCAGTTTTCCACCGGCAAGCTGCCGTGAGACTTCCACAATCCTGCTCACGCGCGCAGTCAGCATCCGGTGGAAGATGAGCGAAAAAATGAGCGTTAGCGCGAGCAATACGACGACGACGACTTGCAGGCGGCGTATGTCTGCGGCGCGCATTTCGGCTTTTTGCCGGCTGAGGTCGAAATCGAGCAGCACCACTCCGGCTCCGCCCGGTTTGGTTTCCCTCGCAGCGGCCATTTGAAATGGAAACGCTCCCACGAGACTGCCGCCATCCGCCGCGACTTGGATTTGTGCGCCCGATTGCCGCCGGGCGCGCTGGACGATCTCCGCCTGACCCGCGCCCAGTGAATCCTTGATCCCCAGCCCGCGCTGTTCGCGGCGCGTGGCAAACTGCACCACATCCTGCGCATCGAAGACCAGCGCGCATCGAAGACCAGCGCGTGGCGAAGACCGGGGCTTGTGCCGGTGAGGCTGATCTCCCGCTGCGCGCCCTCGGGCAAATTCTTCTCCAGCAGAAAAGCCGTCATGCCCGCCAGCTTCGGGCCGAGAAACTCCATCCGCTCGGTCGCGAGAGCCTCCACGCTCCGCTGCTGCTCCCTTTGCTCGAAAAAATACGAGATCACACCGGCGAAGAGACCAAACAGAAAAAGCACCAGCGGGATGCCGATGCGGAGCGGCGGCGGAAACCTCACTTGCGTGTCTCCTTTGAAAAACACGCATCACCGCGCGCAGCCAGAGCGGGCGCCGGGAATGGGATTGATGGGAGTTGTCGGTTCATGCCCTGCTGTCTTTCCCAGCAATCTTCACGCTAGGACAGAGCTTGGCGAGTTCGCATTCGGAGCAGCGCGGCTTGCGTGCCACACAGCGGCGACGCCCATGCCAGATCAGCCAGTGGCTGAAAAGCGCCCACTTCTCGCGCGGAATGAGGCGCATCAGATCGGTCTCGATTTTCTCGGGTGTCGTCGCTTTGGAAAGACCGAGCCGCTGGCTGAGTCGCGAGACGTGCGTATCAACGACCACGCCGATATTCATGCCGTAGGCGTTGCCGAGGACGACGTTTGCGGTCTTGCGGCCCACGCCGGCGAGTTGCGTCAACTCGTCCATTGTGCGCGGCACTTCGCCTCCGTGCCGGGCGACGAGAGCGGTGCAGCAGGCTTTGATGTTCTTCGCCTTTGCACGGAAAAACCCCGTCGTCTTCACCAGTTCTTCGAGTTGCTCGATAGGCAACACCACAAAGTCGGCGGCAGTCTTGCAGACGCGGAAGAGTTCCTTCGTCACGATATTCACGCGCTTGTCCGTGCATTGCGCGCTGAGGATGGTGGCGATGAGCAATTCCAGCGGCGTCGTGAAATCCAACTCACAATGCGCGTCGGGATACGCCCGCGAAAGTTCGCGGCAAATTTCAGCAGCGCGCGCGGCGCAGGCTGCGGCGCTCTCGCGAGGCATCGCTATTTTTTCGCTGAGAGTTCCGCCGCTTTTTGATGCGCCTCTCCGGCGTGTTCGTGATTGGGAAATTTCTCGGCAAGAAGTTTATAGTTTTTCGCCGCTAACTGCTTCTTGGCTTCCCTGATTTCTAAGCGTTTCTCGTCTTCTTTTTGTGCGGCGGTTTTTTCGCCGCATCCGGCGAAAAAGAGCGTGGCACAGACTGCTGCAAAAATAGTGAGTGGTTTCAACATAGGTTGGAGTCTTCCAGTTTATTTTTTAGTCTCATCCGGCGTTACTTCCGATTTTACTTCCGGTTTTTCGATGGGTTTTGCCTCTTTGGCCGCATCGGGTTTCGCTTCCGTATCAGCAGGAGTCTTGGCGTCTTTGGCGGCCTCGGGTTTTGCGTTCTTGTCGGCAGGAGCCTTGGCGTCTTTGGCGGTGCCGGGCTTTGCATCCTTTCCAGCGGCAGCCTTGGCATCCTTCCCCTTGGGAGGATTTAATTTCTCCGCCTCGGCCTTCACTTTTTCAGCGGCAGCTTTCGTTGCCTCGGCGGCCTTGTCGTTGGCGGCTTTTCGCTCGGCGGGTGTCAGGACTTTAATTTCACCCTTCGCTTGTTTTTCGAGGATTTGAGAACCACGCCACAATCCATCACCCGCGACCTTCTGCACGGATTCAAAACGGTCAGCAATTTTCAGAAAAGCCCCCACTGCGCTATCGTAGTCTTTCAACTCTTCATAAACGCGGCCCATCAAAAAGAGCGCCTTGGCCTGAAGTTCAAAGGTCTTCGTATTCGATACCTTTACGATTTCGGCCAGCCGTTGCAGCGCCTCGCGCAACTGGGCCTCCTCCTTCATTGTTCCTCTTTCGAGGTCGCCCAAAATCACGCCGTAGTCGGCCTCCATCTTCTTTGCGGACTTGGGATACTCCTTCGCCAGCTTGCTGAACTTCTCACCGGCACCCGCATTGTTCCCTTTATCCTGCATCCCCTTGCCCTCCCAATACAGAATGACCGCCTGCGCCTCGCCAGTAACATTCGCCGGCGCGGTTCCGCCTTCGAGTGGGTATTCTTCACCCATCCGCTTGATGATTTTAGCGACCTCATCGTGCCTCTTCTCTTCAAAAAGTCCGGAGAGATAACGGTCATAATCCAGAGGCGAAAAGGTGGGGATGATCACTTCATTTTCTTTGATTATATTCGGAACGGTTTTGAAAGGTTCGCTCAACACAATGCCGGCACGCTTGGGATCGAGTTCAAAAAGAAACTCCGCGAGCTTGGCTTGGATTTTTGCCTTCAAGAGCGGATCTGCCCCGTATTTCCCAGCGAGTTCTACAAAATACTTCTCCACCTGCGCGGCATCCGTCTCTTGCACCTTCACGCGCAATGCCTGCAACTTCACCAACCGCTCAAGTCCTTCACCAAGGCGTGTGCCTTTGGGGTAAGTTTTCAGCTGGCGCTCGATGGGCGCGAGCACGTTGTCCACACACTTTTGCCAGGCAATTTTCTGCTCAGGTTTCTGCTCGGACTTGAGCGCCATGGAAGGGGTCATCTTTCTCATCTCTTCGAGCCATTTGTCGGCGATTTTCAACAACGCAGAATCCCCACGCTTCAATTTCATCGTCTCCTGCGCCAACTCGTAGTCCACATAGCTGTTGAGTTTCGCCGTGCCTTTTTCGAGATCCTTAATCCCCGCCGCGCCTGCGGGCACGGTCTTTCCTGTGGCATCGGTCTTGGTATTCAAAGAGCCGGTGAAGAGAAGTTCCGCCATATTCGAGTAGGCGAAATAGACGTTCTCATCCGCAGGATACTTCTTCACAAACTCCTCCATCAACGACAGACACATCGCGTAATCAGGCTTCTCGTTGTAGATATCGAAAATCTTAAACAGCACGTTGGGGCCCACCTCGCTGTCCGGCCATTTTTCGAGTAATTTCCGGTATGCCTGAATAGCCGCCTCTTTGCTTTTCGGATCTTTTTCGCCCATATCACGAAGAACCTTGGCGAGAAAATATTGCGCCAGTGGCACATTCTTGTCGGTGTTGCTGCTCTTGCCGCCTCCATCGCCGAATTTGGCGATGAATTGCTCCAGTTCGGGCTTCGCTTTCGCCGGTTCTCTTTCGGAGTGGATTTGACCGATTGCAAACCACGCATCTTCTGCACACGGATACTTCGCAAATTTCTCTCGCACCGTCACGAATGTGAGCAGCGCTTTGTCTATATCCACAGCATTACCCTCTTCCTTGCCCTTCTCTTTAAGAATGTTGCCCTTGAGGGAAAGCATCTCCGCTTCGACATCCTCAGTGAGTGGACTGGAGAGCACCTTTTCCACAAGCTCAAGTGCCTTTGGAAAATCTCCCTTCTTCAACGCTACTCCGGTAAGAATGCGCATCGCTTCGGCGGCATATGCCCAGTCTTTGTAGTCAGCGAACCCTTGGTTGATGACTTCTTCCGCCTTCTCCGGCTTTCCATCATCCAAAAGGACATTCGCCACCAGTAGCGCTAGATTTTCACCGGCCTCATTGCCCTTAAATGCAGTGCGAAACGCCTCATACGTCTCAAGAGATTTCTCAGCGCATTTATGTGCCGACTCTTTATTTTTAGCTTCGACGATTTTTCGATACTGAGTTGCGTAGGTGAGACAGAGCATCGCCGCCACACTCGCCGGAGCATCTTTGTCCTTCTCGATGGCCTCCTTTTGCATCTGCAAAGCGCGTAGCAGCACGCGACACTCATCGTTCTTCTCCACAAAGAGAAAAATGCGGGCGATGGCCATGCGGGCCGCAAGATACTGATCCTGTCCCGTTTTATATTTATTAACTTTCTCCTCTTCGATGTTGATCAGGTTTTCGATCCGGTTCTTGCGCTCCAGGTAGTCCGGCGAACCAGGCGCATTCAACTGCAACGCCTGTTCGAGTCGTTTGATTTTTTCCTCCTGCGCACCCACCACCTCCTCGACACTGCGCACCGCGCGGAAAGCCTGAAGCCCGGCTTCCTGCAACTCGCGCTTTCTAGCCTCCACTTTGTCCTTCTCTTTTCCAGTCACATACCTGCTGCGCGCGAGCTGCATCTGGCCCATGAAAAAAGTCGCCTCATTTTGCAGGGCGACATCGCCACTGCCTTGATAAGTCGCTACCAGCGCTTTTTCCGCGTTATCATACGCATCCATCGCTCTCTTCACCTCGGCGGGCGGCACTTCTTTTTTGTCTTTTTCAAAGCTGTAAAGTAGCGCGCTCGCAAAAATAAACTGCCCCTTACCGATCCATATCTGAGCGTCCCACTTCAGCGGGCTGTTAGGAAATTTTTGCAGAACGTTCCCAAATTCGGGAACCGACAAATCGTAGCTTCCCATCGCAACGAGCACCTGCCCTTTCAGAAAATATGCGCTGTCAGCATCCTTGGACTTTGGGAACATCGTAAAAAACGCGTCGTATTCAATGAGAGCGTTCTCCAGCGCCTTCTTCTGAGCACCTTTTTGCGTGGCGTTATCCGTGACCGGGAAGCGATCAAAAGCCAGCATGGTCAGCGCCTTCGCGATGGTGAGCTGCGCCATCGCCTTGACCTCAGGCGGCTCGTTTTTATTGCCGACGATGTCGCGCAATTGCTTCACGCCCATTTCAAATTCCTTCGACTGAATCGAAACAATCGCGAGCAAGAACTTGGCGTCTCGCGAATGGGGCGAAAACGTTTTGTATTTATCCACGAAATTCTGGAGTGCATTGCGGGCCTCCTTCCACTTCTGCGCATCCATGAGCGCCTTGGCCTCTTTGAATTCCTTCGCGTCGCTCGCCGTCACCGGCGGTGCAGGCGGTGCGAGCTGCGCGTGAAGTTGCGGGGCTAGCACGCTAGATAGGATGCTCGCCGAGGCGAAGAGGGCTAATTGGTGAAATTTCATGGCTACGGGGTCGTGTTCGTATGGAAAGGTATAATCAACAGCGTGGCGCTGACAAAGGACAAGGTTGTTAGGCGAAGCAGATGCCTGTGCGCAAGAAGAGGCTTCAAAAAAACAACACCCCTTGCGCCCCTCACCTCTCTGCATTACTTACGCCCGCCGCCATGCCGACCCTGCATCGCCTCATCTTTATCCTCTGCCTGATTGCCTCCCGCCTCGTCGCGCAAGACGGGATTTTCGCTGATTTCTCCACCTCACTGGGAAATTTCACCTGCCAGCTCGCCTACGATAAAGCACCGCGCACCGTCGCCAATTTCATCTCCCTCGCCACCGGCGAGCGTGCGTGGCTCGACATCCCGACCGGCTCCGCGAAACGCACGCCTTTCTATAATGGTCTCACGTTTCACCGCGTCGTCAGCGGCTTCGTCATTCAAGGTGGCTCTCCAAAGGGCGACGGCACAGATGGGCCCGGCTACACGTTCAAAGACGAATTTGACCCCACGCTCCGGCACAGCGCAGCGGGCGTGATCTCGATGGCAAACTCCGGCCTGCACTCCAACGGTAGCCAGTTTTTCATCACGCTCGCGGCAACTTCGTTTCTCGACGACGTCCACTCCGTTTTCGGAAATGTGACCAACGGCATGGACGTCGTGCAGGCCATCGGCGCAGTCGCGGTGGATGCAAACAGCAAGCCACTCACACCGGTCGTGATGAACAGCATCACCATCCGCCGCATGGGCGCTGCCGCGAACGCCTTCAACGCCACCACACAAGGTCTGCCAACCGTTGGTGGTGCCGCGCCGATGCTGGTGAAGAGCGGCGCAAATTTCCTCCTGCAATTCAACCGCGCGCTCTACAGCGAATACACACTCTACGACTCCACAAACCTCACTACATGGTCGAAGGTAAAAATCGGCCTCTACGTCACCACGCCCCCGGCAGGCGACCTCGATGTGACGGCGACCGCAGGACAGGCGAAGCATTTCTACCGAGTCCCGCAGATCGCCTACCCGGCCCCGCTTTACA
>CAMBOD010000096.1 GCA_945868985.1 Prosthecobacter debontii
ATGCCGCCTTCGAGATGCTCTCCCGCTTGAACGGCCGCACACACGAAGTCTATTCCGGCGTCTGGCTGGTGCATGGGGAAAAAGAGCGTGGTTTCATCGTCGTTACCCGCGTCCACTTTCATCGCCGCACCGATGCTGAGTTGCGCATCTACCTCGCCCGCATCGGCCCGCTGGATAAAGCCGGCGCCTACGCAGCACAAGACGACCACGGCGAAATGATCGCCCGCGTCGAAGGCAGCTACACAAACGTCATCGGCCTGCCTATGGAGGAATTTGAGAAAACTTTGCGTCAAGTTTGGAAAGCATGAGATTTTACCGTCTGTCCTTGCTGGTCGCGGTTTTCGTCGTGCTCGTCTGGTCTGCGATTGGCGCTTTTGATCAAGTCACCTGGCTGCTCGAAGTCGCACCGGCACTTATCGGACTGGCGATCATTATCCCAACGCACCGTCGCTTTCCCCTCACCCCGCTGCTTTCCACACTCGTCGCGCTTCACATGGTGCTGCTTGCTGTTGGTGGTCACTACACCTACGCGAGGGTCCCACTTGGAGATTGGTTTCGCGATTGGCTGCATCTTTCGCGCAACCACTACGACCGACTCGGACATTTCGCTCAGGGCTTTGTGCCCGCGATGATCGCGCGTGAGCTCTTCATCCGCCTCGGCGTGGTGAGCAAACGCGGCTGGCGCAATTTTCTTATCATCAATACGTGCCTCGCCATCAGCGCGACATACGAGCTTTTCGAGTGGTTCACCGCGCTCATCCTCGGTCAAAAATCCGATGAGTTCCTCGGCACGCAGGGCGATCCTTGGGATACACAGTCCGATATGTTCTGCGCGCTGGTCGGCGCTTTCACAGCACTCGCCTTGCTTTCTAAATGGCACGACACGCAGTTGCGACGACTCAGCCAGCAAGCGGCGGGAGCTACGCCCTCGGTTCTTCCATGATTTCCACCCTTGCCCTGCCGCCGTGTTTTACTGCGGCTGCATCCATCAGATTACGGATGGCTGCGATGGTGGCTCCATGTTTGCCGACAACTTTCTTGATGTCACTCTGGTTGAACTGAAGACGGAAGATTGTGAGCTTGGGTGCCTCTTCCTTTAAGATGATCATCTCCTCGGGAAATTCGATGAGTTGACGCAAGACGTAGTCGAGAAAGCGATCCATGGGTTGTTTCTACTCACGCGCAGTGAGATGGGAAAAGCGCAAAGTGCGGAGGCCCCGAAGAGTCTCCGCACTTTGTGCTGAATAATGTGGCCTTGAAACGGCGACTAGGCCGCAGTGGCGACCTTGCGCAGCTTCTTCACGAGGCTGCGAACGGTGTCGCTAGGCTGTGCGCCGTTATTCACCCAGTAGTCCACACGGGTGAGGTCAATGTTGGCGTTGAGACCCTCTTTCTTAGGGTCATAGTTCCCGATGATCTCGATGAACTTGCCGTCGCGTGGGCTGCGTTGATCAGCTACGACGACTTTGTAGTAAGGTGCGTTTTTTGTGCCTTCGCGGCGGAGTCGGATGACTACCATGATGTCAGTATGTTATTTAGCGGTTTAGGTTTTGAAAAATCAGCCCCGGTTGAAAAGACTCTTACCCTTGGTTCGGGCGAGCATCTTTTGCATCCGAGGCATCTGCTTCATCATCTTTCGCATTTCATTGAAACGCGTGATGAGGTCATTCACTTCGGTGACTGTGGAGCCACTCCCGCGGGCGATTCGCTGACGACGTCGTGCATTGAGAATGTCCGGCGTCGTCCGCTCCTCGTTTGTCATCGAAAGCACTATGGCCTCGACTCGCTTGAGTTGCTTTTCGTCAATCGAAAGTTTTTTGAGATTACCCATGCCGGGAATCATGCCAAGGACTTTTTCTAGGGGGCCCATGCTGCGCATCATTTTAAACTGTTCGAGGAAGTCATTGAAATCGAACTCCGCCCGGCGCATCCGCTCTTCCATGCGCTTGGCGTCCTCCTCGTTGATCGCTGCTGCGGCGCTCTCGACGAGCGTGACAATATCACCCATCCCAAGAATGCGCCCAGCAAGGCGGTCGGGGTGAAAAACCTCGAATGCGTCCATCTTTTCGCCGATGCCCGCGAATTTAATCGGGCGTTTGGTGACTTCGCGCATCGAAAGTGCAGCACCACCGCGTGCATCGCCGTCGAGCTTGGTGAGGATGAGTCCCGTGATGTCGAGCGCCTCATGGAAGTGTGTGGCCACGCTCACGGCCTGCTGACCCGTAGCCGAGTCGGCGACGAGCAGCACTTCCTGCGGCTGGAGAAATTCGCGCAGACGCTTCACTTCCGCAACGAGCACCTCATCAATTTCCTGCCGTCCAGCGGTGTCGTAAATTTCCACGTTGTGCGGCGTCTGCTTGAGCCACTCCAGCGCGAGCTTGGTCGAGGCAAGCACGTCTTTCTCGCCGACTGGCGGAGTGAAAGTGGGCACGCTGAGCTGGCGGCCAAGCGTGGCAAGCTGCTCGATCGCCGCTGGGCGATAAAGGTCGCACGCGATGAGCACGGGCGCCTTGCCTTGTTTGCGCAGCCAGTTTGCGAGTTTACCGCAGGTCGTCGTTTTCCCCGCGCCATTCAGGCCGACGATGAGGATTCGCGCGGGAGGCGTGAGCACGAGCGCGGACGCATCACCGCCAAGCAGTCCGGTCAATTCATCATGGAAAATTTTGACGATCTGCTGACCGGGCGTGACTGATTTCAGCACCTCCTCGCCGAGCGCCTTGTCCTTCACGCGGGCGATGAAATCTTTCGCCACTTGGAAATGCACATCCGCCTCCAGCAAAGCCATGCGCACTTCGCGCATCGCATCGGTGACATTCGACTCCGAAATCTTCCCCTTCCCGGAAAGATTTCGGAAGACACCCTGCAATTTATCGGCAAGCAAACTGAACATGAGGGCGCGGAGACTAGCGACGAAGCTCCACTCGTCCAGCGCAGAGGCAATGAGATCGCGAGCACACAAATGCGTCACAATTCACGTTCGCCCTTGCCGCGCGGGCACTACTGGTCATCCTTCGCCCCCGACTATGAAGAAATTTCTCGTTCTACTCATCCTGCTCGCAGGTGTGTTTTTCGGTCTGAAAAAATGGAGTCCTCAGACCTTGGCGCGCGTCCAGTTTTGGAAAACTAAAACGGCAGAGGCTCCACCCTCGCCGCCAGCGCTGCCGCCCGCAGAACCGGCACCGCTGCCAACCAGCGAAAATAAAACTGCGTCCACACCAAAACCCGCAGCGACATCAGTGGACAAAACCGCCCAAGTCGTCGTGCTCATGTATCATCGCGTGGAGCCCACCACCAACACCACCGGCGCACTGAATATCCCGCCGGATCAATTCGAGCAGCAGATGCAAACGATCAAAGATCGCGGCCTCGCCGTAATCTCGATGCAGGATTTCCTCGCATGGCGTCGTGGTGAAAAAAGTATCCCGCCGCGCAGCGTGCTCATCACGATAGATGACGGCTACGTCTCATCATTCGACACAGCGCGACCCATATTAAAAAAATTCGGTTACCCGTGGACATGCTTTGTTTACACCAAGTTCATCGGCATGGGCGGCAAGAGCATCTCGTGGGAGCAGCTCGGCCAGCTCCGCGACGAAGGCGTGGAAATCGGATGCCACTCCATCTCGCACATTAATCTCCGAGACCCACGGCCAAAGACTGGCGAAAGCAGTGAACAATGGCTGCGTGATGAGATCATCAACTCCAAGCAAATCATTGAGCAGCGTCTGGGCATCAAATGCTCCACCTTCGCCTACCCAGAGGGCCGCTACAATTCCCACGTCCTCGAACTCGTAAAAGAAGCCGGATACGCCGCCGCATTCACCGCCTACGGTCAACGACTCACGCACAGCGCCCCATTTGACCGCATCGGGCGCTACGCATGGAATACCCGACGCCCACAAGACATGGCACAGGCGCTCGCATTCAACGGCCCCGTAGAGGCCGGGAACGAGCAACCCGACCTGAGCGAACCCGCCGCCGCGACAAGCATCACCCAGCCCCTCGAAGGCGAGACCATCACCGACGACCGCCCCATTTTAAAAGCGAACCTCGCCACACTCGGCAACCTCGACCCCGCAAGCGTCGGCCTCCGTCTGAGCGGCATCGGCATCATCCCGTGCAAATTCGATCCCGCCACCAGCATCATCGAAGCCCGCCCCGGCCAACCACTCACGCCCGGCGAATACACCGTAACCGTGAGCGCCAAAGCCGCTGGCAAACGCGTCGAAACACAATGGCGTTTCAAATTTGAGCCTGCCGCCAAGCCACGGTGATGTTTTAGCGGCAAAGACTTTTTAAGTTGAATCGCAGAAACTTCACGGGAAGTCTCCCGCCCCTTCGCCACCCAAGGCGCATACCTGCATCATGTCCCACACCAACACCGAACGCGTCCTGCGTCCGAGCAAAGGCCTCATCAGCCTCAATCTCGGAGAGCTTTGGCGCTTTCGCGAATTGCTCGGTCTCCTCGCGTGGCGCGACATCCTCATCCGCTACAAACAGACCTACCTCGGCATCGCGTGGGCAGTGCTCCAGCCCGTGCTCACGATGGTCGTATTCAGCGTCATCTTCGGGCGGCTCGCGAAATTTGAATCCTGGGGCGCGCCCTACGCCATCCTCACACTCGCCGCGCTGCTCCCGTGGCAGTTTTTTGGCAACGCACTCAGCGAAAGCAGCAACTCCCTCGTCGCCTCCGCGCGCATCATTTCCAAAGTCTATTTCCCCCGCCTCATCATCCCCATCAGCGCCGTGCTCAGCGGCGTGCTGGATGCCCTCATCGCCACCGCAATCCTCCTTGTATTGATGCCATTTTACGGCGTCGCCTTCCGCCCGCAACTCCTACTCCTCCCGCTCTTTTTCCTCGCCGCATTTCTGCCCGCATTCGCCGGAGGCGTGTGGCTCAGCGCACTGAATGTGAAATATCGCGACGTGCGCTACATCGTGCCGTTCATCGTCCGCATCGGCATGTATGTCACGCCCGTCGGCTTTTTATGGCAGACGCTGCTGCCGGAAAAATGGCGCCTGCTCTTTCATCTCAACCCGCTCGTCGGCGCTATAGACGGCTTCCGCTGGTGCGTGCTCGGCGA
Organism: Prosthecobacter debontii; assembly: GCA_945868985.1. Classification (GTDB taxonomy): domain Bacteria; phylum Verrucomicrobiota; class Verrucomicrobiia; order Chthoniobacterales; family Chthoniobacteraceae; genus SXWH01. The sequence continues at coordinate 5,085 of CAMBOD010000096.1, forward strand.
AAAATTCGCGCCATGGTGGCCGGGATTCTGGATGAGCATCGGCGTCACCTTCGCCGTGCTAATCACCGGCCTCATTTATTTCCGGCAGACGGAAAAAACATTCGCCGACCTCGTATAAATGAGCGACCCGATCATCAAAATCAGCGGAGTCGGCAAACGATTCACCCTCGGCGAAAGCGCCGGGCACGACACACTGCGCGACCACCTTGCAGCCGGACTACGCAGCCTCATCGGTCGTAAGAAAGTAGTGCATCCCGTCAGCGAGCACTGGGCTCTGCGCGACGTTTCCTTCGATGTGAACGAAGGCGAGGTCGTCGGTATCATCGGACACAATGGTGCGGGCAAATCCACCCTGCTAAAAATTCTCAGTCAGATCAGCGAACCCACCGAGGGCGAAATCCGCGTCCGCGGTCGCATCGCCAGTCTGCTCGAAGTCGGCACCGGCTTTCACCCCGAGTTGAGCGGACGGGAAAACATCTACCTCAACGGAGCGATCCTCGGCATGACGCACGCGGAGATTCGCGCGAAATTCGACGAAATCGTCGCCTTCTCCGAGGTCGAAAAATTCCTCGAAACGCCCGTGAAGCGATACAGCTCCGGTATGTATGTCCGCCTCGCCTTCGCCGTCGCCGCGCATCTCGATCCGGAAATTCTTGTCGTGGATGAAGTCCTCGCCGTCGGCGACGCCGCGTTTCAAGCCAAGTGCCTCGAAAAAATGGGCGACGCCGCGCGGCATGGTGGGCGCACGATCCTTTTCGTCAGCCATAATATGCAGGCCCTCCGCGCCCTCTGCTCCCGCGCCGTGCTCCTCCAGCAGGGGCGCGTGGCAAAAATCGGCGATACGGCCAGTGTGCTCAATCGCTACCTCGCAGACGCCACCGACCAGCAGACCTCGCGTTCATGGTCAGGGGACGACTCGCCCGGCAATCATCAGGTTCGCCTTCGCTCTGTGCACGTAGCCGACGAACACGGCAGCGCCAGCGGCGTCTTCTCCACGAGCCAGCGCATCTTTGTGGACATCGAATTTGAATGTTTTGAAATCCTGTCCACCCTCACCGTCGGCTTCGATCTAAAAACCTCGGAGGGCGACGTGCTTTTCCGCAGCTATCAGACCGACCAACGCCCCGCCGACCACCCTCCGCTAAAGCTCGGCACGCAGAAATGGCGCTGCGAAATCCCCGCCGGGCTTTTCAACTTCGGCACCTATCTCGTATGCCCCCGTGCGCACCTTCAGGGCCACTACCTCATCTTCGAAGGCCCCACCGCCGCACGCTTTGATACCGTGTTGGATCACGGCGTCTCACCTTTCTGGCACAAACTAAAAAACCGATCCGAGCGCGCGGGACTCATCTCCCCCATCCTGCGCTGGACCCAACTTCATGGCTGACCGCAACTCCGACTGGATCTACCACCACGAAACCCTTGCATGGCTCCGTCGCGCGGAACTTCGCAAGCAATTGCCCATGCTCCTGCGCTTCTACGCATTGTTCTGTATTCTTCAGCGCTCATCGGACCGTTGCTATGTCATCCGCGGGCGCTGGCTCTTTGAAAAAATTTCCACCTTCCGCCGCTTTCTTGGTCGCCCGGATTCCACAAGGCTCGTCGTCGGCCCGCACATAGCCCACCTGAATCTCAACGATCCCCGGATGCTCCAGGTTCCCAACGAACTGCTTCATGACTCCCCAGATATCGAATGTCTCCGCCGCTTCGTCCATCCCGGCGACACCTTCCTCGATGTGGGAGCGAACCACGGTAGTTTCTCCATCCGTGCAGCGCCCATCGTGGATGCAGGCGGTCTTGTCGTCGCCATTGAGCCACAGCCGCGCATGGCCGCGCTTCTCGAACAGTCACTCAGCGAAATCACCGGTTTACATTACAAGGTCCACCCCATCGCTTGCGGCGAAAAGGATGCCACCATAACCTTCTATATTCCACGAGGAACGAGCGGATCAGCCGGACGCTTCGCTGCATATTCTGCGCAGACCGCGCACACCGAGGTCGAGGTTCCTATGAAGAGATTCGACGACGCCGTGGACTGGCGCGCATTTCCCGGCGAAGTCTTTTTGAAACTCGACATCGAGGGCAGCGAACTGGCCTTCCTCACCGGTGCCGTCACATTCCTAAGCAAACGCCGCCCGCGCATCCTGATGGAAGTAAGCCCAGCCACATTGAGCGGTGCGGGTCTCTCCATTGGCCAGCTTATCGCGCCCCTCCTCGCCACAGGCTACCGCAGCTTCATCGAGATCGATCAGCCCGATAACCAGCGCCCACTCGACACCCTCGATGCCACGCGCCATCGCAATGTCGTCCTGCTTCCATAGAACCGCGTGCAGCCCTTCACTGTTTGTTTATCGTCCTTGAATGGCCAAATCCAAAAGCTTTTGCAGTTGGCGGCTGCTTTCAAAATTCTCAAGAGCGCAT
>CAMBOD010000097.1 GCA_945868985.1 Prosthecobacter debontii
TCGAGGCGGCACGCGCTGCAAAAAAGTAGCGGCTACTGTAAAACATCATCCCCACGCTGCGGCGACCCTTTCACAATATCCGCCGCTACGAACGCGCCGCGCTGCTCTTTCCCCACCGCCACGACGCCTGTCTCCGTCCCATCTCGCATACATTTCAAAGCCGTTCCAGCCACGGGTGGCGACCACGCATCGGAATCAATCAGCACGAATCCACCCTCCACATTTACCATCGCAATACGTCCCACGTGCTTCGGGTCGCGTCTGGTGCCGTCAAACAGATTCGCCTTTGGAAAGCTCACAACAGCCGCCTTCGGGACCGGCTTTTGCCACGGCAAGCGCAAACACGCACTGAACGCAAATGTGCAAAGCGTAACGGCGAATAAATAGCGAAACATCCCGCATAAAATAGCCGGACGCATTGCGAATGAAAAGAAACGAGAGTGTTATAGTTTTTTTGTAAGGGCAAAATCATGCACGATTAAATCAGCAGTTCCCTAGGCTGGTATGATTTCGCACCTTTAGTGATACGCGCTGCGGGACATGCCGCTGACGATGAGTCGGGTGTTTCACACTCCATCTCCATGCGAAGGGAAAGCGGCGTCGAGCCGCCGCAGTCCAAAGGCTTGCGCCTCGTTCCACGGTTCTTTTCCTTGAGCGCGAATTGAACGCCTCATGCTGCATCCTTCCGTCATTTTCACGACTTGGATGCAATGGATAGAATGGACGGAGCATCATTGTTCACCCCTCGCGCACCATTCGTCGCTGTGGAGGAGTGCCCATTCATAGTGGTGGCGTTCTTTGAGGAGGAAGCCGCTGGCGATGAGATACGGGTCGGGTGGGGTGAGACGACGGGCAGGCGCGTGGAGTTCGCACTTGTCGAAGGCGGTGTTTTCATCCTCCTTGCCGCGCCATGTCGAAACCGATTTCGCTCAAGACTGCCGCTGCATTTGCGCTCGCGCAGTGGGCGTTGCTGGCGGTGGTGCAGGCGGAGAACTTAGGGGCCTCGCAACTCCTGTGGCTGCCGCTGATGCAGGCGCAAAATGCGGCGGCTGGCGTGCTGGTTGCGGGTTTCGCATGGGCCGCGTGGCGGGCGGCGTGGAGTCGCTGGTTGTTTGTGACAGCGTATGTGGTGCTCACCGCGCTGGTCGTCGTGAGCCCCGGTTATTTCCAGTTATTTGGCGACCACCCGCGCCTCTCAGTGAGTGAGGGCGGAGTCGCGGGAGTGCCAGTGCAACTGCTCAGTTCCGTGGGTGCGGCGGCTGCGGCTGCATGGTGGAAACTGACGCTGAATGCGCTGCTCGCCACCGGCATGTTCGTGTGGCTCTGGCGAAAAGTTTTGCCCGCAGATTTTTCCGAACGCGCAGGGGATGTGCGTCCCAACGCAGCGCGCTTTGCCAATGGCAAGATGCTCGCATCCACGCCCGTGCTCGCCATGGCGTTGAGTTTTGCATCCATCCCGCAGCCGGTAAAAAATGCAGCGAACCATCCGCTCTTTCCGCTCATTCAGGAAGCGCTGATGCCTCGCGTGAGCGTCGGCCTTTCCGCGAGGACATGCGACAATGTTCCGGTGGATGCCCGCGCTTCTTCCTCGCCGGAACTCGCCGATGCCGTGAACAAAATCCGCGCGGCATCGCCGAAGCCGAACATCGTTTTCATCGTCCTCGAATCCGTCGGCTCCCGGCATTTGCTCGGCAATCTCGCCAACACGCCAAACATCGCCGCACTCGCCCGCAGCGCCATCGCTTTCGAGAATGTGTATGCCGTTTACCCCAGCACCGCGCGCAATCATCTCGCCATCAATACCGGCGGCTTCCACCTCACCGGCGAAGGCATGATCGAAGCGTTCCAGCACGATTTCACCGGCCCGCTCATGGCGCGCGGATTTGCTGCGGCGGGCTACGAGACGGCGCTCTTTTCCAGCGAGCGGCTGGATGTGGAGGGCATGGATCAATTCGAGCGTCGCGCCGGATGGGTCACGCTCTACGACTTCGGGCGTGATGTGAAAAACCACCTCAGCGCGAACATCCTCAACTCGTGGTGTGCGAAGGAGGAATTCACCATGAAGCAAATCGAACCGTGGCTCGAAGCCCACCGTGCAGCGCCCTTTCTCCTGAGCTACATGAACGGCGCGACGCATCACCCGTATTCCGTCCCGCGTGGATTCCCCGAGCCCAATGGCCGCGCAAACGACAAGGCGCGTTTCTTCAACGCCATGCACTATACCGACGCCGCCATCGGCCAGCTTATCGCTATGTTGAAATCGCGCGGGCTTTTTGAAAATACCGTCATCGCCATCACCGGCGACCACGGCGAGGCGTTCGGCGAACACTCCGGAAACTTCGCGCACAAAAATGCGATCTACGAAGAAAACATCCGCACTTTCCTCCTGCTCTCCCACCCAATCCTCGGCACGAGCATCGTGAACAACCGCATCGCATCCAGCGGCGACATCTACGCGACACTCGCCGCGCTCGCAGGCTTTGAAGTGAAGACGCCCGGCATGCCGCTCACGACACGCGATTTCGCCGCGCGCACCGTTTTCTTTTCAAAAGGCGCATTCCCCGAGCAGTGGGGCCTGCGCGACGGGAAGTGGAAATTCATCCAGACCATCCGCGAACGGCAGGCCGAGCTTTACGACCTCACGACCGATCCCGGCGAACACACAAACCTCGCCAGCGCAAACGCCGAGCTCGTCGCGAAATTCAGCGGCCAATGCGAGCGCTGGTATGTCCAAACCCACGCGGAGTGCGCTGCGCAATTTTCCGGCTACACCGCACCATTGAGTGAGGCGACGAAGGGCGCGAAGTAATGCGGCCTGCGGCGACTAATCCAATTCCCCTTCGATACGGCCTCCAGCAGTGCTCCCTTTGATGAAGCCCCAGAAACGGGTGTTTTTCTGCAAAAAGACACCTTGAAACGGAACAGCCTTGTTGGTGGCGGGAAAGATCACGCTGCCGCTGATGCCTCCGGTCTTGCCGTTGATGATGAAACTTTTGAGTGGGTCTTTGCGGGCGGATTTGCCGCGCGTCAGCAGGACGCTGACGGAGGCAGGCGTGCTGAAGTCTGCACCGATCAAATTGCAGTCGGCATCGATGTTGGTCGGCGCAGCGGCGGGCACTACGATGCTGCCGTTGAGCGTCACGAATGTATCAACGCCGCTGAAGTTCAGTCCGGTTTGCTTCGTCTGCGCGGGCTTCACCCAGGCGAACTCGCCGGTGATGTCGGTGGCTGTGAGCGCGGCGAATGCCACGTCGCCAGCGAGGGTGCCTTTCGGGTTTGTGGCTTTGACGGGTGTGTAAATGGACGCGCTGGCACTGTCGGTCAGCGCTGTGCCGGCGGAGAATTTCGTGCCGTCTGGGAGCGTGCCCGTGATGGTGATGCCGCCGTTCTTCTTCACCGTGAGTTTAGAGTAGCCGCCGCCGAGTAGGTTCGGGGCGATGGCTTGGAGAGCGGCGTTGTATTTGGCCGCGATGGCGGTAGTGGCGAGCGGACGGAGGTCACCGGTGTTCGTGCCGAGGGTCACTTGCAGGTGGTTCGCGCCGTCGAGTGTCGCGTTCAGTATGCCGAGCTTCGTCGTGGTGGGCGTGCCGAGGGTAAATTTCGCGGACTTCTTAACGTGGCCCACGTTCAGCGCGGCGGTGTATTTGCCATTCGTCGCGGTGGCGGTGATGCGCCCGGTGATCTTTCCATTCGCGTCGCGGAGGAGCCCGGCCCACTTTTTCGGCGTGTCCACGGGCATGCCGGCGACGATGGTGATGGCCGCCGACCATTCCGCACTGGTGACGTAGCTGAGTGCGCCCGTGAATCCTGCCGGGACAATCACCCGGCGACCATCGGGAGCGATTGTCGCACCTCCGCCGACGACGCGGGTGATGGTCACGTTAGGGTTGCCGTCATTCGCCAGCGGAGAGACGATCGTGACGCCGGAAGTGGCGGTGAAGGTGTCGAAAACGGGCTCGGAACCGGTTGGGATTCCTGCGGCAACAAAGAAGGCGAAAGTCTCCCTGTCGTCTTGGTCGCCAGAAACATAAAAATACGTATTCCCAGAGGTGGCAAGATCTGGGCTGCTGAGCGTCAGGGTCACGAAGGCCGTCTGTCCTCCAGCGATACTCGCGTTCACAGTGGTGCCGCCACTACCGCTGCCAGTGTTGCCAGTGGAGCTGCCGCTACCGCTGCCGGTGTTGCCTGTGCCACTGCCACTGCCGCTTCCTGTGCCACCGCCGGAACTCCCGACTGCCGTCACGGAGTAGGCCCCCTGGGCTCCAACCGCAATGAGTGTGATAGGCAGGATGCCGTTGTTCTTCAGGACGAAAGTGGTCGTGTCTCCGGGGAACTGCACCCCGATATTCACCGTCGCGCCAGCCACGATCGAGGCGTCGTTGAACTGCACGTCGAGCGCCTTCCCACGCACGTAGAACGTGAAGTCCTCCTCGTAGAAAAGATTCGCCGCGTGCGCATTCGTCGCGCGCAGGCGGACCGTGTAGCTCTGCTTGGTCTGGAAGTCCGTGCTGCCATTAATCGTCAGCACGTTGCCGGTGAGCGTGAAGGCCGCATCGTCCGCCCCGCCTGCCAGCGCATAAGTAAAGTCCGTGCCCGCATCCGGCCCGGTTGCCGTCACGTTCAAGACCGTGTAGCCGGGCGCGTTGTGGTCCGGGATAGTCGTGATCACGTTGCCGTTAAAAGTGTTCGGTGCGCCTTCCACTACATTGCCCACGGTGATCGTGAAGTTCTTCTCAAACGTCAGCATCCCCACGCTACTATCCGTCGCGCGAATGCGGATGCTGTAGCTTGGCTTTGTCTCGAAATCCGCGCTGCCATTGATCGTGAGCGTGTTTCCCGTGATCGTGAAAGCCGCATCGTCCGCCCCACCAGCAAAGGTGAACGTGTGCGTGTCGCCCGCATCCTCATCCGTCGCCGTCAGCGTGCCGATGGTGGCCCCGGCGGTGTTGTTTTCCGTGATTGTGGAAGCCGAGAGCGTGATGTTCGTCGGCTGGCCGGGGTCCATAAACTCCAGCTCGAGTTCATCAATGCAGATGCCATCGGCGAGCGTGACGACCCGGATGCCCGTCGCATTCACCGTGGGAAAGGAGAAGGCGTGACGCAGCGCGGCATTTGCGACCACCAGCCCGCCCTCGCGGTAGTCCACGGTGCCGATGTCCGTCCACGCCGTCGTCGTTTCGTTCGGGTTCGCCTCCGTCGTGTATTGGATTGTGTAGAGGTCCACGGCGCGGACCCCCGAAGTTGACGAGATTATCGCGTCCAAAGGCGATGCGATTCACCGCCACGGGAGTGGCCCCGAGACTGATGCCCGCAAACGACCCTGCCGAATTGCTGATCCAGCTATTCGCATTGCCATAGGTTGCGTCGTTCAGGTGCGGGATGGTGTGCGATCCACCGCCCGGAAGCACATCCTTCGCAAACGCCGTCCCTGCAGGCGCGAGATTGCCCGGCAAAAACGTGCCACCTTCCTCCAGTAAAGTGAGCTGTGCGAAAGCGGGGGTCGCAGCAGCGAGCAGTGTGAACAAAAAGCGGAACAAGGTTTTCATTTTGGAATATAGATCACCGAATCAGCATATTATGGCCGGTGGGTGTAGCGCACCCCCTCGCATCAAACCCCATATTCTGCAACGCAATATCACTTATTACAGCGGCACGATTTCCACTTGGTGCGGCTGGATGACGAGCGACTTTTTGATCGCGGCGAACAGCTCGGGCATTGTGTCCATGCGTTTTTTGAAAGCGGCGGCGCGTTTTTCTTCGAGCATTTCGGGAGTGAGTTCGAGGAAGTCGGGCACTCCGCCCGCGAGCATTACTCCGCGAAAAATCTTGTCGTGGAAAAAGCGGTTCTTGGCCGTGATGGCGGCGGAGACGGCTTTCACCTGCTCGGCAATCGGCCCGGCAGCGAGCACTGCGGATGCGAGATTGACCCCTGCTGCCAGCTCGGCGGCGGAATATTCGGCGACTTTCACGCCACCGATACGCACTTCGTGTTTGCCGTCCTTGAGGCCCGTGACTTTCAGGCGGTAGTCGTTCATCGCGTCGAGAATCGGCGACCACTGCAAAATCTTCTTCGCATCACCCTCGGGGAAATACGGCAGCGCGTTGTCCTTTTGCTGAAACTCAACCTTTCCGCCAGCGACGCTCTTGAAGCCCTCGACGGTGCAGTTCTGCTTTTGCACGACTTTGCCCGATGCGGCGTCAATCTCCACGGACGCAACGAGCGTCGGAAAGCTCATGCCTTTCAAAAGAATCGCCGCCATCAGCGTCTGGCCGGGAGAGCCGGGATGCACGGCATCGCCGCCGCCGATGTGGACCTTGGGATTTGTCACGCGGGCTTTTTCCACGACCTCGGCGAATGGATGGAACTGATCCACAAAGAGCGCGTTGCCATTGGTCGCAGCGTGATCCTTCACGCCATTGGAAAATTTTTCGAGATTCACGTTGTCGGGCAGTATGGACGGCCCCTCCGTCTGCGTTTCCACCGGCTGCGGAGTGAACCACGCCACACGAAGATTCGACGCCTTCGCCTGATCCGCGATGCCCTGCAAGCCCTCCATGTAACGTTTGAACCCCGGTTCGTTGAAAACCTTCTGCGAACCGCCCGCGTCGTTCATTCCGAAGTTCACGCTGAGCGCCGTAGGCGAAAATGCAGCCACGTCGCGCTTGAAGCGATTCTTTCCACCGGGCGCAGTGTCGCCGCCGATGCCGACATTGATGAATTGAATGTCCCACGCGGGGAACCTCGTGAGCGTCCACGCTTCGACGTAGCTGCTGTGCAACATCTGCTCCGTGATGCTGTCGCCAATCATCACGACTTTGTCGCCGTCCTTGAAAAAGAAGTCCGCCGCGCTGCCTGTGACGGCTGCGGTGAGAACGATGAACGCGGTAAAGGTGGTTTTTGAAAAAATGGACATGGCGTGATGGAAGGCGCGCACTGCACGAAAAGCCGGGCGCTTTGTCGAACAGCATCACTCCACGTGCGCAGCAGCAAAGAGATTCAGGCCGAATTTGTGGTAGCGCAGGCGGATGGTGCTGGGCTTGAAACCGGCGCGGACGAGCAGCGGCCAGAGGTCGCGTTTGTCGTAATACATTTTGTGGTCATCCATTTCGGTCTTCGGGCTGAGGCCGAGGCGGAAGGCGGACAGTTCGAGGAAGAACTTGCCGCGCCATGTGGGGACGTTGATGAGCAGGACGCCGCCGGGCCGCAGCAGCGCGTGCGCGGATTCGATGGCAGCGAGCGGTTCGCGCAAATGCTCCAGCACGGAGATGAGCAGCACGGCATCAAAGGTGCCGCGTTCGAGCTTCGGCAGCGTGTCTTCGATGGGGCCTTCGTAAAATTCGAACTTTGCGAGCTGCTTCAAGTCGGGTGCGATGGAGAAATCCACGCCGACTCCACGTTTCAGGCGGTCGCCGAGCGCGATGAGTTGTGTGGCGCGATAGCCGCAACCGAGTTCCACGGCGACGAGGTCATCGCGCTGCGGG
>CAMBOD010000098.1 GCA_945868985.1 Prosthecobacter debontii
GGGCTCCTTTCGCGAAAACCTCACCCCGACCCAGCGAGCCGGAGAAATCGCTGCCTTCCGAATGCGCACCGCCGAAGGAATGCCACGCACCGAACTCGCACCATGGGGAACCGCGATGGAGGAATTGGAAAAACTCGGCCTGCTCGAAACCAGCGGCGAAAACCTGCGCCTCACACGCCGAGGCAGAATGCTCGCAGACAGCGTCGGCGAAGCACTCGTGTAGCGCGACTGCTGTGCGTCGCTTTGTGTTCCCCCCCTTTTTCTGAAAGGCAAAAACCCCTGCGATCGAGTTTCCTCAATCGCAGGGGATGTCTATGCGGTAACAGGTTCGCAGTTTTGACTAAAAGACCACCCGGACGCCCACGCGGGCGGAGACGTTGTTCAAATCGTCGTGACCGTAGCGGTCGCCGAGATAGGTCCAGCGTGCGTCGGTGAAGATGCCGAGCTTTTGCGGGATCACGCGGTATTCGATACCTACGCCGGCATGGGCAGTCGCCCATTGAGCGCCGTCCACTACAAATCCGGCTCCGGCGAAAACATAGGGTGCCGTGCAGATGCTATCAATCGGGAAGCGGTAGATGAGGCTTGCGCTGAAGTTATGGGTGATGACGCGCTCGGAATTTCTCGAGGTGTAAGGGGCTTCCTTGCCGCTGAGCCAGGCTGCATCCACTCCCATGCCGAAGTTCCGTGTGAAGAAGTAATTCACGCCGATGCCGCCGCCAAAGGCGTGGTCTTTAAAGGTGCCCGCGTGAACAGGGCCGTTGCCGTCGGAGTATTGGCCGAAGATATCGAGTTGCAGTTCCTGGGCGGCGAAGCATTCGGTGGGGACCGGCTCTTTGGTTTCTTTGCTGGTCATTTGCTGACCGGCGATGGCACTGCTGGCGAGCGCCAGAATGCTAAATAGTGGAATGGTGGTTTTGATCATGGATGTTGGTTTTGGTAGTTTGTTTGTAGCGACGGGATGGAAGAACCATCCCAGTTACTGAGGGGGAATCGTGATCCCGGCGGGTTTGGCCGTGTTTATTTTCGGGAAATGGAAAGAAACTCCGTCGGCGTTGTGCTTTCCCCTGCCCGACGGTGAGAACCGTGCCTCAGCGCCGATGCACTATGGGAGGAAGCTGTTGCCGACGGGCCATGCTTCGAGGGCGAAGGCTTCTGCGAGGGTGGCGGCGATGTCGGCGAAGGTGTCGCGGGTGCCGAGAGGGTGCGCCTTTTCGCCGTGCAGGACGATGAGGGGGACTTGTTCGCGGGTGTGGTCGGTGCCGCGCCATGTGGGATCGTTGCCGTGGTCGGCGGTGAGGATGACGAGGTCGGTGGACGCGGTCTTTTTGAGGAAAGTGGCGAGCCAGTCGTCGAATTCGCGCAGCGAGCGGGCGTAGCCGGGAACGTCGCGGCGGTGGCCGAAGAGCATATCGAAATCCACGAGGTTGGCGAAGAGGAGACCGTCGAAGGCGGGCCAGAGCTGCTCGATGGCGCTCATGCCTTCGGCGTTGGAGGCAGTGGGGGTGCTGGCGGTGATGCCGCTGCCGGCGAAGATGTCGCTGATTTTGCCGATGCCCTGGACGGCGTGGCCGGCGTCGGCGAGGGCGTTGAGGATGGTGCGCGGGGGCTGCATGGCGTAGTCATGCCGCCCGCTGGTGCGGCGGAAGTTGCCGGGCGTGCCCTCAAACGGACGGGCGATGACGCGTCCGATGCGGTATTCATCGCAATGACGGCGGGCGATGGCGCAGAGGGCGTGGAGTTTTTCGCGGGGGAAGATGCTTTCGTGCGCGGCGATTTGCAGGACGCTGTCGGCGCTGGTGTAAAGAATGGGATGGCCGGTGCGGAGATGTTCGGGGCCGAGTTCGTCGAGCACGGCGGTGCCGCTGCGAGGGAAGTTGCCGATGAAAGTGACGCCGCCCTCGCGCTCGATGGCGTGAACGAGCGCATCGGGGAAACGCGCGAACACGGGAAACGGCTCAGGGAGGATCGCTCCGGCGATTTCCCAATGGCCGGTGGTGGTATCCTTTCCCACGCTGCGCTCGCTCATCCGCCCCCAACTCGCGACGGGCGCGGGAGCGGCGGGCACACCGCGAATGGCAGCGAGGCCGAGTGCTTCGAGTGTGGGTAAAGTGAAGCCGGGAGTGTTTGCGTAGATGTGACCGAGGGTGTCCGCACCTTCGTCGCCAAACGCAGCGGCATCCGGTGCATGGCCGCAGCCGACGGAATCAAGGACGATGAGAAGGGCGCGCATGGCGTCCAAATTTTACACGCCGACGGGATGCCACGCCGTCTTCATTTCGACGGTGTCCAGTATCCAGTAAGGGTCCTCGGCTTTCGCGGTGAACCATTCTTTTTCCGTGAGCGCGCGGCGGGCGTAGCGTTTGAGATTCGTGGCGCTGCCGGATTTCAAAATGGTGGCGGTGGCGGAATCGCCCGCGTCCACGATGGCGTTCACGTCCATGTGCGTGGCGAAGTGCGGGGCGAGTTCGGCGCGGGTGCCGGTGAGGATGTTCACGACGCCGCCGGGCAGGTCGCTGGTGGCGACGATTTCGCCGAAGGTGAGCGCGGGGAGCGGTGCGCGTTCGCTGGCGAGGGCGATGCAGGTGTTGCCGCTGAGAATCGCGGCAGCGGCGAGCGTGACGAGGCCGAGCAGCGCGGGAGCATCGGGGCAGACGAGCACGACGACGCCGGTGGGCTCGGGAAAGGTGAAATTAAAATGCGGCGTGGCGACGGGATTCACGCTGCTGAAGAGCTGCGAGTATTTGTCCGTCCAGCCCGCGTAGTGGACGAGGCGGTCAATGGACGCGTCCACTTCGGCGCGCGCGGTTTTTTTCGCGCCGCTGCGCGAAAGCTCGTCGGCCAATTCCCCGGCGCGCTGCTGCAACATCTCGGCGGCGCGGTAGAGGATTTGCCCGCGAAGATACGCGGAAGCTTTCGCCCAACCCGGCTGCGCCTTGCGCGCGGCGACCAGGGCATCGCGGAAGTCTTTGCGTGAGGCGACGCAGTAATTGGCGAGGTGTTCGCCGTCGGGAGATTTGGCGGCGACGACGCGACCGCTTTCGCCGCGAGGAAATTTTCCGCCGATGTGAAGCTTGTAGGTTTTGAGCACAGGGAGGCGCATGGGGATGACGAATGCCGGATGTCGCATGACGAATCAATGACGAAAGCCGCCCAGCCTCCATCCATCTCCTTGCAGGAACTGCGCGACGCACCAGCGGAAAGCATCCGTTTCATTGATGCCCGGTCGTCGCTCTTTTTCGCCGGTGGACACATCCCGCACGCGGTCAGTTTGCCCCGCAAGGAATTTGCCAGTGCGTTTGCCCGTGTGGAGGGCGTGCAAATAATCTGTCTGTCTCTACTTCCTACGATAATGCCCAGAGACATAAGTGCCGTCGCGCCGGGTGTAGCCCCCAACGTAGCTGGAACCGCCATATGAACGGTATGAACTCGAATACGGGGGGACTTTGCTTCCGGTGCGCCCCGTGTAGGGATTGAGGTTGCCGGACGAAGACCAGTTGTTCCAGAAGCTGTCGTCGGAATCAGTCTTCATGTGACCCTGAACGAACGTTCCGTCGCTGCGGATGTGTGGGCTAACGTAGTGGTCGCCGACTGATGGCCGGTAATTGTAGTCGTAGTAGCGACCGGATGAAGCCGCCGATGAGGTGACTCGTGGATAGTATGCAGTGGCGCTCGTAGAAGTGACGGGCGGCACTGTCGGACGCGAGGGACTCGTGGTGCTCGCGATAGCACGCGGCGCTTGGGGTGTCTGTTTGGGGGTCTGCGCTTGCCTCACGGCGCTGTCCATCGACCACGCGGTCATGTAGGCAGGGTCAAACGTGTAGCCGTGCTCCCGCCAGTATTTGGCGCGCTCAATGTCTTTGACCTTTTGGTCCATTGACCACGCGGACATATAGGTGGTGTCGAATGAGTATCCTTGCGTCTTCCAATGCTTGGCGCGTTCGATATCTTTGACCTTTTGGTCCATCGACCATGCGGACGTGTAGGTGGCATCGAAGCGGTAGCCGCGCTCAGCCCAATATGCTGCGCGCTCGCGGTCTTTTGCCTTCTGCTGTGCGTGCCAATCCTGCGCGTGCAGCGACGTGGCGATGAAAACTAGAGCGATGAGGAGTGATTTGAGTTTCATATTTCAGGATGGGCGTAGCAGCGGCTAACTGGTGAGTGTGCGACTGGGAGATTTTTGAAGGCGCATATTGCGGGGGCTTCTCGAAATGGGCCGGGTAGGAGTCATCGGTTGCGATGGAGTGGTCATATAGCTGGCGGGGGTTTGGGAGCGAGTTTTTTTCCTGGCAGTTGGAAAGTTTTTTCTGTCTCTACTTCCCAAACCGCCAAGCCCCGCGCTTGAGTTGTTTCGCCTTCGCCTCCAACTCTGCCAGTTTTGCCAGATACGCCCGCGAGTCCCTTCCATCATAGAGCACCGTGCGAGTGCCGTAGATGCGGGCAAGGCCATTCTCGATCAGCAGCTCGTCCAAGTCGCGCCCCTCTGCGGTGATGATGATGCAATAGACGCGCCCGAGTGCAGATCGCCCCAAGGCTGAACGCCAGCGAGTCCAGACGGTGAATGGTTTGGCGAGTTGTTTTGCGGTGAAGGCAGCGGCTTCATGCGCAATCGTGGTGGCCTGCTCCCGTGTGATGCCGAAATATGCGGCCTGCTCGTCCAGTCTGTCGCGATAGGCGGTCTCCGCTTCCGGCGTATCCACGAAGTAGAGCCTCGCCACAATCTCCCGGCCAGCATCGCCCGTGATCACGTGAAAGCTGTCCCCATCATTCCAGCGATCCGGCTTCCACTTGCAATGTTCGACCTTCTGGAAGGGCTTTGGCTCAGCCAAGGCAGAGAGCGGAGAGATTATGCCGACAAGGAGGATGAAAAGAGCGCGCAGCATGGCTTGCAGTATTCTAACTCTCGCTATTTCCAACTACAAATCGCGTGATAATCGCAGACGCACGGGGAACGGGGAAAGTGACAGATTGATTATTGTCGCGGCGGGGGAAAATCGCGCTTGCTATTAGGGGCGATGGGAACTAGTGGGAACTAGGGACAGACAGATTATTTGCATTTAACTTCCTTCCCTTGATAGGCACCGAGAACCACTTGGTTGCGTTTTCCACACCATCCAATTTAAATCGAAAAAGATATTTGAGGTTTTCTCGATTGCCTATCATATGGATTGGAATAATCACTGAATAAAAGGCCTTCTTTTTTTCAATTTTGGTTAGCTGAGGGCGGAGTTCCGTTGTTTCCTGTTCACTTAGTTCGATGATACATCTAATGTCGTTGAAGCGCTTCTTTACATCCCCATCTCCCTCGCCCCATATAACTAGCTCATAGTTTAATTCTAACGGCTGCGTCGGATCCACATGTTTAGGGGGTATATGAATACTGCCTCCTCCTCCGATTTCAAACTTCGGGGGACGGCAGGAGCTCAGCGTAATCAATATTGCGAGCCAAACGAACAAACTAAGAGATATATTCTTATAATTATTCACAGATACACGCTGGGAAGTAGGTGGGAAGTAACGACAGACAGATTATTTGCATTATCGTCATTCGTGGGTGGAAAATGCTCATCGCTTTCTGCCCGCAAAACTCCCCGACTCAGACGCAAAAGTCGAGCTGCGTTTCAGAAAACCCCCGCTCTCAAGATCAAGAAATCTGTATCCCTTGTTCCAATATGACGCCGGGCTTTGACTACGCTTCGCTCGCCGCTTGCGGCAGCCTTCGGCTGTCTATCTCCGCTTCGCTACGGTTCAGCCCTTTATCCGTGAACGCATTGATTTCCTTGGGCGTTGCCCAAGGCTGGTATGGATGCGGGCCGTTGGCCCTCAGTCACCGCTTTCGCCATCAAACGCAAAGCCCGTATGCATTCTGCATTCGCCTTTTGCGTGTCTTTGCGCTCCATCTATCCACGACCATGCAAAAGACCGACCGCATTTACATCGCCGGCCATCGCGGCCTCGCCGGCAGCGCCATCCACCGCGAACTCCAGCGCGCAGGCTACGCCAACATCGTCACGCGCACGAGCGCCGAGCTGAATTTGCGCGAGCGAGACACGGTGCGTGCGTTCTTTGAAAAAGAGCGGCCGCAAGTCGTGGCGGTCGCTGCGGCGAAAGTCGGCGGTATCAAGGCGAACAACGATTTTCCCGTGGAGTTCCTGCTGTGGAATCTCCAAATCCAAAACAACGTCATCGAAGCGGCGGCGGAGTTTGGCGTGGAGAAACTGCTCTTCCTCGGCAGCTCGTGCATTTACCCGAAGCACGCGCATCAGCCGATCACCGAGGATGCCCTGCTCACCGGTCCGCTGGAGCCGACGAACGATGCGTATGCCATCGCGAAGATCGCCGGTATCAAGCTCTGCCAGTCGTATTCGCGGCAGTATGGAAAGCGGTTCATCTCCGCGATGCCGACGAATCTTTACGGCCCCGGCGACAATTTCGACCTTGCCAATTCGCACGTGCTCCCCGCGCTGCTGCGCAAAATTCACGAAGCAAAAATGCGCGGCTACAACGAAGTCGTCGTATGGGGCACCGGCACGCCACGAAGGGAATTCCTCCACGCTGACGACCTCGCCGCTGCGTGCCGTTTCCTGCTGGAAAACTACGACGACCCCGCGCTCATGAACGTCGGCTACGGCGACGACGTCACCATCCGCGAACTCGCCGAAACAATCTGCGAAGTGGTCGGCTTCAAAGGTGCGCTCACTTTCGACACGACCAAACCCGACGGCACCCCGCGCAAACTCATGGACAGCTCCCGCCTGCGCGCCCTCGGCTGGCAGCCCACCATTTCACTCCGCGAAGGCATCCGCACCACCTACGAGTGGTATTTGCACCAGCATAAGTAAGCTGGGAAAAAGAAAGGTGGCTGGAGAGGGAATCGAACCCCCGACACGAGGATTTTCAATCCTCTGCTCTACCAACTGAGCTATCCAGCCTTTGAGAGGGCGGAGAGAATGCACGCGCTGATTTTCTTGGCAAGCGGTTTTCCAAATTTCGCGTTTAAACATACGAATGCGCCATGGTTTTCACCACACCAGATGAATTCGCAAAGGCGGGTGCTACCTGGGGGATTCAGGTGGTGCAGGAAGGGTGGCGGCACCAGACACTGGCGGCGATGAGGGTGTGGACGGTGGAACGGCTGCGCGAGGGGCAAGCGATGGTGCCGCTGCGGGTGCAGGCGTAGAGATGCGGATGAGTTCTTCCAACTGACTGGCCCATGATTGCGACTCGGGGTGATGGGGAAAGGTTTTGAGAACGCTGAACATTTCGTTGATGGCGCGGTTGCGGAAACCGAGCAGGAGGACGTCCTGTGCGCGCGCCCAGATGAGGGCGGGGCGTTTCACCTGCGTCCACTCGCGCTGTTCGATGTCGAGTTTGCGGTCAGCAGCGCGCTCTGTCGCGCGTTTGATGGTCATGTCCCAGTATTCGAGG
>CAMBOD010000099.1 GCA_945868985.1 Prosthecobacter debontii
AACGCTGCACGAACCCGCAGTGCTCATCGCCCAGACTCGCCGCATGATGAAAGAAGCGCGCATCCGTCGCCTTGCCACTGAGTTTGGCTGCCAGTGGCTGCATGTGCGTGATGTGGCCACGCTCGATGAGAAGAGTGAACGCCATTTCCCGACTTTCCTCAGCGTGCGCGCCGACATGCAGGAGGAGGCAGTGCAGTTCTTCACGCATCTGTTTCAAGAGAATGGCTCCGTGCTGTCGTTGCTCGATGCGGACTACACGTTCGTGAATGGCCCGCTCGCCAAACACTACGGGCTCGATTTGAAGGGCGATGGATGGCAGCGCATCGATGGACTTCGCGCAAAGGGACGCGGCGGCATTCTCGGCTTCGCGAGCACGCTGGCGAAACAGAGCGGCGCATCGCGCACAAGCCCGATTCTGCGCGGCAACTGGCTCAGCGAAGTCGTCCTCGGCGAGAAGCTGCCGCGGCCGCCCAAGGGCGTGCCCATTTTGCCCGAGGAAGCCCCGCAAGGCCTCACTGAGCGCCAGTTGATCGAGCGTCACAGCAGTGATGCGAAGTGCGCCGGCTGTCATCAGCGCATCGATCCCTTTGGCTTCGCGTTGGAAGGATTCGACGCCATCGGACGCGCCCGCAGCAAAGACGCCGCTGGTCTGGCCATCGATACGCGCACCAGTCTTCCCAGCGGCATGGCCATTGAAGGACTCGACGGCCTCCGCTCCTACCTCGTCAACACCCGCAGCGATGATTTCCTCCGTCAGTTCAGCCGCAAGCTTCTCGGTTATGCCCTCGGACGCAGCGTGCAGCTTTCCGACAAGCCGCTCATTGCTTCCATGCTCACTCAGCTCAAAGCCAATGGCCACAGCGTCGGCGCCGCCATTGAATCGATCGTCCGCAGCCCGCAGTTCCGCGAAGTGCGCGGCAGGGATTTCATCGTCAATAACTAACCCACCACAACCTATGAACACCCATCACTATTCACGTCGCGCATTCTTGCGAGGAGTTGGCGTCACCATGGCCCTGCCCTGGCTGGAGTCATTCAATGTCTGGGGCGATGAACCGAAAAAGAACAAGCCTGCCAGCGAGGCCCCGATCCGTCTCGCGGTCACGTTTTCCGGCAATGGCTTCCAGTCGAAGGAATGGTGGGCGAAGGGCGAAGGCAAGGCGATGGAACTTGGCCGTGTGCTCGCGCCGTTGAACGAGTTCAAAGAGAAGCTGCTCTTTGTGCGCGGCTTGTATCATGAGCAGGCTCGCAAAGGAAACATTCACAGCTCGCAGACCGGCAACATGCTCTCCGGCGCTCCCATCGCGAGCGGCGGCGAGATTCGTTCGGGGACGAGCTTCGATCAGTTGCTCGCGCAAACGTATGGCCGCAGCACGAAGGTGCCGAGCCTTGTGCTCGCCTGCGAGAAGTCGAACCCGTCGGTGCACAAGAACTACTCGATGCTCTACAGCTCGCACATCTCGTGGAGTTCGCCGACCACGCCGACCCCGCTGGAGCTTTACCCCGCGCTCGCGTTTGATCGTCTCTTCAAAGACGAAGCATCACCGGCGGACAAGAGCGTGCTGGATGCCGTGCTCAATGATGCGCAGGACTTGCGGCGCGGCATCAGCGCCGGCGACCAGCGCAAACTCGATGAGTATCTCGAGTCTGTGCGCGATGTGGAGAAGCGCATCGAGAACGCTGGCAAGCGCGGCGAGCTGCAAGGCTGGCGGCCCACTTTGGACAAGCCCAACATCCAGCGCCCCGCCGACGGCATCCCGCAGGACATCGGCGAGCACATGCGCCTGATGATCGACATCCTCGTGCTCGGCTTCCAGACCGACACCACGCGCATCACCACGCTGAAGCTCAACAACGACCACAGCGCGCTGCGTTTCCCGAATCTGTCGAGCGTGCAGCAGGCTGGGCACGGTATTGATTACATGATCCATCACCTGCTCTCGCACAGCGATGGCGAGGACTGGCTGAAGGTGAATCAGTTCTTCATCGAGCAACTCGCGTATCTCGCGCGCAAGCTCGACGCGATTCAGGAAGGCCCGCGCACCTTGCTCGACAATACGATGCTGCTCCACTGCTCGAGCATGATGGCCGGCGCGAAGCACGACAATGACCAGCTTCCCGTCATCGTGCTCGGTGGTGCCGGTGGTCGCATCCAGGGCGGCCGTGTGATCGACTACAAGGCCAAGCCCGAGCGCCAGCTCTGCCGCCTGTTCATGTCGATGATGGACAAGATGGAAGTGCGCCCGAAGACCTTCGGCGATGCGAAACTCATGCTGGAGGAAGTCTAAGGAACCGCTGATTTAATCCGCGTTTTCCTCACCACAGCGACGCCGCCCATGTCCAAAAGCCAATCCGCCAAAGCGCCACCACCGCTGCGAAACCGAGAATCAGCCCGTCGAACCACCGCTGCGAGACATGCGCCAGCAGCCAGCGCCCGAGGAACAGCCCGCCGACAATCGCCGGAATCAGCGCGAAATTAAACAAGAGCGTATCCGTGCGGATCAGCCCCAGCCACGCGCTGAACGGCAGCTTGTAGAAATTCAGGATCAAAAAGAACCACGCACTCGTCCCCGTGAGTTGATACTTCGGCAAGCCCACCGCGAGGAAATACAGCCCCATCACCGGCCCCGCCGCATTCGCCATCATCGTCGTCACCCCCGCCAGCAATCCCATCGCCGCCGCGAACGGCCACGAATGCGGCACGTGCTCAAACGCCCCCGGCTTCCACATCCGCCAAAGTTGCAGCACCACGAGCACAAACACCGTCCACCCGATGAACGGACGATACGCCCACTCCGGCACCACCGACTTCATCAGCCACGTCCCCAGCGCCACGCCCGCGCACGCGATGGGCAGCGTCCGCCACACGTGACGCCACACCGCGTGCCGCTTAAAAGCAATCACCGCCCCGATATCCCCGATGCACAACATCGGCAACAACACCCCCGTCGAAACCTTGTCGCCAAACAGCGCCGCCATCGCCAGCACCGGCACCAGCGTCACCCCCACAAACCCGCTCTTGGACATCCCCACGCCCAGCCCCGCCACGACGGCGAGCAACCATTGGAAAAGCGTGAGATCCGGCATATTTCAGCCCACCACTAGCGCAACCCCCACGAGAGCGACAAGCGCGCTCGCCGCGACCGCATCGAAACCGGGACGCGAACGCTTCTTGAAAAACCACGCACTCATCGCCGACGCCTGCGCAGCGGTGCAGGAGAAGTGAGGCGTGAGTGGCTGTGTTGAAAAGGGGAATGCCCAGCGCTTGCACCACGCCCGCCTTGCCAACACATCCCGCGCGCGGCACAAGGCCCGCGTGAAAGACGGGCACACCACGAAAAGCGAGAGCAGCTTTGGGAAGAAGCTTTGGTGCGTGCTCATCGTCCTCTTCCTCGGCGGCATCGGCTGGCAGGTGTGGAAGCTCAACGCCTACAACAACGCCGTCCGCGAGGCGAAGGAGGCGGGGTTCACGTGGAAGTGCGATGACGCCATCAGCCTCATCAAGCAGGACTGGCACAATGCGCTCAAAAAGGAGACATGGCGCGAGCACAAGCGCGTGCTTTGGATGAAAGAAGTCCCCGACCTTGGCCGCTACCGCGAAATGCTCCACCATCTCCGCCCCACGGAATTGCTTGTTTGGGGATGTAAGGACGAAAACGTGGACGCACTCAAGGGCCTCACAGCTCTGCAATCGCTCGTCCTCTTGAACTGCACAGCGCTGCAAAACGTGAACGGACTGAAGGGTCTCACCGCCCTGCAGGAGATCAGACTCAGCGGCTGCGCTGCGCTGCAAAACGTGGATGCCCTCAAGGGTCTCACCGGCCTGCAAGTGCTCGTCCTTGCCGAATGCCCCGCGCTGCAAAACGTGGACGCCCTCAATGGCCTAACCGGCCTGCAAAGGCTCAACCTCGACGGATGCGCCAAAATCCCCGCCGCCGCGCTGCGCCAACTGCGCGCCGCCCTGCCGAAGACCGAAATCACCTTCCCCGACGGCAGCAACAACCCGCCGCAGTGAACCCGTTCCGCCACCGCACCCTAGCTGGAGGATGAATTTCTCCTTCGCTGCTTCGCTTCTTCGCGGTTCAAACACATCGTTAAACCGCGAAGAAGCGAAGGAGCGAAGATGGCGGTTCTATTTTGCATGGCCAACGGCCCGGTTTCATACCAGCCAAGGGCTACGCCGGGGCCATCGTCTGCCGGCGGAGCTGGCCGCAGGCGGCGGCGATGTCGTGGCCTTTTTCACGGCGGATGGTGGCGGGGACGCGCGCATTTTCGAGCACGGCCATGAAGGCGTCTTGCCGCGCTTCGCTGGGGCGTTTCCATTCGAGGCCCTCGACGACGTTGTAGGGAATGCAGTTCACTTTTGCGCCTACTTGCCGGACGAGCCGGGCGAGGTCGGCGGCGTGGGCGGGTTCGTCGTTCACGCCTTCGATGAGGATGTATTCAAAGGTGAGGCGCTGCTTTTTCCTCGCGGTAAAATACTCGCAAGCCTCGATGAGCACGGCGATCGGGTATTTGCGATTTACCGGCATGATTTTCTCGCGCACTGCGTCCGTGGCGCCGTGGAGGGAGATGGCGAGGCGGAGTTGCTTGGGCTGCTCGGCGAGCATCTTGATCTGCGGGGCGAGGCCGCTGGTGGAAATGGTGATGTGCCGCGCGCCGAGGCCGACGCCCCACGGGGCGTTGAGGATTTCGATGGAGCGCATGAGGTTGTTGAAGTTCGCCAGCGGCTCGCCCATACCCATGAAGACGATGTTGTTGATGCGCTCGCCGCTCTGCCGCTCGACTTCCATGAACTGCCCGACGATTTCCCCCGCCGAGAGATTGCGCGACCAGCCATCGAGCCCGCTCGCGCAAAACTTGCACCCGTAGGCGCAGCCGACTTGCGAGCTGATGCAGATGGTGCGCCGGTCGCTCGCCTCGCCATAAAGCGCGGGCGAAGCGGGGATGAGCACGCTTTCGATCAATGCGGCATCGGGCAGGCGGAAGAGGAATTTTTGCGTGGTGTCCTTGCTGCCGAGCACGCGGAGATTTTCCAGCCGGGCGAAGGTGAACGCCTGCGCGAGGTCGGCGCGCAACGCAGTGGGAAGATCCGTCATCGCCTCGAACGACAGCGCCCGCTTTTCATAAATCCACCGCGCCACTTGCTGCGCACGATACTTCGGCTGCCCGCGCGCAATCAGAGCGGCCTCGATTTCAGCGAGGTCGAGAGACTGGATGGCGGGCGGCTGCGGTTGCGACATGACGGATGACGGATTCACGAATTATACACAGATGTCGAATGGGTTTATGCGTGGCAGGGTATTCTGCTGCAAAATCAGCCGTCAAACGCCTGCCCTGCGACCACGGTGCTCATGACAGCGGAGGCTTGCGAAGAATGGGAGTTCAGGCATCTTCGCGGACATGAGCACGATCACCGAAATCGAGAATGCCGTGGATGCACTGTCGCAATGCGAGCAGCAAACTTTGTTGCAGCATTTGACCGTGAAGCTGCGTGGGCGGGCCAGTGCCGCAAGTTCAGGCCGGCGCAAACGCTGGCCAGTGCAGCCACCCAAGGTGAGCAAAACGGAGTCTCAACGCATCGCGCGGCGCATCGAGAGCGAGTTTGGCCGCGTGGAGTGGGAGAACTGGAAGTGATCCTCGATACGAACGCAATCTCCGCATGGTGCGACGGAGATACAAAACTGCTCGCCGTTCTGCCATCAGACCGTCCCCTCTTTCTACCAGCGATTGTAATTGGCGAGTATCGCTTCGGCATCAAGGTGGCCCGCGACCGCAAGACGCGTGAGGCATGGCTGGCAGAAGTGGAATCCGCCGTGATGGTGCTCGACGTGAACAGCGAAACCGCCCGGCATTACGCCGATGTGCGCGAGGAACTCCGCAAAGCACGGATGCCAATTCCAGAAAATGATCTTTGGATCGCCGCACTCGCACGACAGCATGACTTGCCCGTGATCACGCGTGACACGCACTTTGACCGAGTATCCAAGCTCCGTCGCGTAGGCTGGTAGATTCGGCCGCTTCACCGACACCGGCATCGTCATTTTTCCATCCGGCGCTTGCCCTCTGCACTTCTGCGCCTAGTCTCCGCGCCCTTTCCCATCATGTATCAGACGAACGAAATCTTTGCCAAAATGCCCGCAGCCACTGCGGCGAGCCTTTTCACCTATCTCGCAGAAAACGAAAAACACCTCGTGCAGGTCACGATTGATTCGCTCGCCAAGCAGCGCAATCTGCGCCCGGTTTTCGTCGAGCGGAAGCCGAAGCTGGAGCGCTTTGCGTGGATGCAGGAGGCGCTCGGTCGTCCGAAAAACGCAGCCGTTGCTGCGCATCTGCTACAAATCTGGCTGGTGGGCGCGCACACGAAATTGCTCTGCGATTTCCTCGACGCCCTCGGCATCGCTCACGACGAGAACGGCACCATCGAGGAACTCCCCGCCGCGCCGGATAAAGCGAAGCTCACCACGGCTGTGGATACAATTTTTGCGCAGCACGACACATCGGTCGTTGCGGTTTATCTGCACGCCTTCCAAGCTACGGACGAACACGGCTGGCCCAGCCTCGAAGAACTCCTCGCGACGGATACGCGGCTGAAGCTGTAGCGGTGCTCCGGCATGGACGGGATGGACGGGATGGACGGGATGGACGCGCCGCCCAGTCACTATTCACCAGTCACCAGTCACAAAATTTCGCGGTCTGGCGCGGCTACTTCGCCCAGCCGTTTTGCCTGAACCAAAATAGCAGGTCTTTTCCCCATGGATGGACATCGCCTGCGGGCACGCCACCTTTGCCGACGCTGAGCCCGATTCCGTGCGGGCCTTTTTGGTAGATGTGAAAGTCATAGGGCACTTTTGCAGCGCGCAGGGCTTGCACAAATCGGAAGCTGTTTTCCGGCAGCACCGCAGTGTCTTCGCCAGTGCTCCAGACGAAACACGGCGGCGTTTCCTTGGTCACTTGTTTGTCGTTGGAGAGGTCTTCCACGAGTTTCGGATCGGGGTTGTTGCCGAGCAGGTTTTGCTTCGAGCCGCCATGCGTCACTCCGTTTTCCAGCGAGATGACGCCGTAGCAGATGACGCCGAAATCCGGGCGGCAACTCACTTTTTCCACGGGATCCGCGTCGTCCGCTTTGCCTGCATCGAAATGTGTAACAACCGTCGTCGCGAGGTGACCGCCCGCGCTGCTTCCCATCACGCCCACGCGCTTCACTCCGTATTTCTCGGCATTTGCACGCACGGTGCGAATGGCGCGCTGGGCGTCCTGCATCATCACAGGATGACGGTAGCCACGGCTGCCGAGCCGGTATTTCAGCACGAAGCACGCGATGCCGTTGTCCGAAAGAAAAGTCGCGTAGCCGTCGCCCTCATGCCCTGCGAGTCCGCCGTAGCCGCCGCCAGGGCAGATGACGATTGCCGTGCCGCTCGCCT